>CAYNGW010000018.1:0-19985 GCA_964396955.1 uncultured Rikenellaceae bacterium
ATTCTTGAAATAGAATTCCGCTAATGCATTAAGTGCAAACGTGAATATGAAAAGTAACGATCCAATTAAGAAAAGCACACCGTAATGGGTATCACCAAAAACCACCTCAGCCATTTCTGCACCGATAGTAGCGGATAAAGTTCTGACTGAATCGAAGGGATTCATTGAAATCATTGCGGCATTTCCTGTTGCCATCAGGGCTATCATAGTCTCACCGAAAATTCTTCCAACGCCTAGTACAACTGCAGCAAATATGCCGGGGACTGCAGCCGGTAATACAACATAAAATGCTGTCTGTCTCCTGCTGGCGCCTAATCCAAGACTGGCTTCGGTATAAGTCCTGGGAACGGCAGTTAAAACATCTTCAGTAAGAGTAAAAATAATAGGAATAGCCGCAAGTCCCATAGCAATGCCTCCGACAAAAGCGTTTAACCTGCTTGCATAACCGAACATATTCTGAAATACAGTGGCCATCACCATCAATGCAAAGAAACCGATTACTACAGAAGGGAATCCGGCGAGCAGTTCAATCACAGGCTTTATAATCTCCCTTATCCGGGGCTTGGCAAACATAGCTGTATAAATCGCAGCAAGAATGGAAATCGGAGCTGCAAACAGTAATGCAATTAATGTAACTTTAAGAGTACCAAGGAATAATGGCCATATGCCATAACGCGGATTATCAGATACGGGCATCCAGGTTTTCGAAAAAAGGGAGGATGATGGTTTTTCTCCGGTCGTCTGAATTTTATTTGAGTTGTCAACCTGATCGTCGGTGGCTTTAACCGATTCGTTTACGGTCTCAGCGCCGCCATAACTTTCCTGCACCAGCAATTCGGCTGACACTGCCTCATTTTTATCCATTCTGAAAATCGGAAAGGCTTCACGAAAAACAAAAATAAAGATCAGAATAACTACAGCAATTGAAAGAAAGGCTACTGCCTTGATTACTTTCTCGGCAAACCAGTCAGAAAAACGAAACTTTTTTATGTTAAATGTAACTGTATCCTTTCCTGCGTTTGGTCCCTTATTTTTTATTATGACAAAATCTCTTATCATATTTTTTTACTTTCGCCTTTCGCCTTTTGCCTTATAAAATGCCAAACTTGTCAGTGTTTTTCTGACAAGCCCGACAATCAACTTGTAACGAACCACTTTGAAGAACAATTATTTTACCGGGAAGTATCCGACTTCAATAACAACCATCTGTCCTTCCTGACTCAGGATCCAGTCAATGTACTTTTTGGTATCACCTGTTGGCCTGTTTCTCATGTACATATACAGGAACCGCGTTATAGGATACTCACCCTTTCCTATAGTTTCTGCTGTAGGAAGGATTGCGGGACTATCAGCATCCTTTTTTACACTTGCATGTTTTACACCAACTGCATATGCTGCTCCGCCGTAACCGATACCATTGATATCCTTTTTCACAGCATTTACCACTGCTGCTGTCCCGGGCAGAGACTGAACACTGGCAGCATAGTCGGCTTTTACTACCTCATCATGAAAATATGTATAGGTCCCTGAACTGTTTTCGCGTCCATACATCCTGATTTCAGCGTCATTACCCCCAACCTCTTTCCAGTTCCTTATTTTACCCTGGTAGATATCACTTAACTGTTTGAGCGTGAGCTCCTGAACTTTATTGGCTTCATTCAGAAATACAGTTATACCGTCTTTTGCACACGGAATCTGAACTCCCAATGTATTATAACGGGCTTTGAGCTTTTCTATCTCAGTTTGTTTCATTGGACGACTGGAATTTGCAATATCAGTAGTGCCGTTGATCAGAGCTGTTATTCCAACCCCTGATCCTCCACCTGTCACCTGGACAGATGTTGCAGGATTCTGATTCATATATAATTCTGCCCATTTCTGAGCAAGAATGACCATCGTATCAGATCCTTTCACAGTTATCTTTGTCTGTTCGGCAAATGATGAGGCAATAAACATAATTGCCACCGCCGCGATAAAAAATATTGATTTTGATTTTTTCATTGTTTTATCTTTAATTTATTAATAATTTTTAATAACCAGTATTTAGAATTTTGCCTGGATTCTTAAACCAATTACATTATCCTTCAGATTTGTTGTGTATGTTGCATTGGTTTCATTCTCAGGCATTTCGTAGTTGAGAGAAAGTCTTATATTATCATTCAGATAATATTGCCACGCAAGAGTGAGCGTCTTATAAAAGATTTCATTCTTTGCAGCATCACCCGACAATTTAGTATTGGGATCATAATAATCGTACTTTACAACAAGCTGATTTGTAGATCAGATATTTTTAATCAGATAGATATAATACCCTGCAAAATTTCTTATTTTGGTCGGATCGTTTCTCATGTCTGACAGTTTTGCTTTGGAGTCCTGATTAGTTGCGCTTGAAGCTGAATTTACACCTGCAATATATTCGCCTTTAATTGCCATTCCCCCCAGGATGTCTGCAAATATCTGGATTTCACCACCTGCCCAATTCTTGTCAAGATAATCACCTGCAATGAAGCTGATGCTGTCTAATGTACCTTCCGGGTTTGAAACAAAAGTGTTGTATTTTATTCTGTTTCCTCCGTAGTATCCGTTTACTCCCAGGTCAATACCTATTCCTGCACCAGGAAGCCTGACAGAATAAGTGAGACGTCCCATCAGGTCCTTCCTTGAATCATAATCTTTTACCTGGGTACCGGTGAAATTGCCATTCATCGCCATTAACTGGAATTTCAGAGGAATTTTTGATCCGAGGTACTCAAGTTTCACTCCTATCTCTCTTTCACCCGGATAAATAGCTCTTATAACTCTCGAACGTTCAAGGACTTCCCGTTGGCTTGAAGAATATTCCACTTCATAATCAGGTCTGTTAAACTGACCTGCCCATAAAGTAAAATTCTTTAGTTTTGGAATATTTACTACAGCGTAAGCATCTTTTAATGAGAGACTGCCGGTACTGAAATCAGGCTGGATGACGAATTTAACTCCGTCAAGTGCTTCATAAGTGAATTTCACCCTGGCTCTTCTTATATAAAAATTATTCGCCGGATCATTTGTTTTTACCAGATCCTTACCATAGTTCTCCCACTGCGCCTGAACATAACCAGAGACTTTTATTTTATTCAGTTTACCAAGATCAGATTCATTGCTTAATACTCTTTCATCTATTGCATTAATCCTGCCTTCATGGTTGTCAATTACTTCTTTTAAAGGATCACTGGTATCTATCTGTGCTTTTATACAGATTGAGGAAAACAACATGATTGTAATTGTCAGAATTTTTTTCATGTCATAGTATCAGTTTTAATAGATTATTCATGATACAAAAGTCAGGTATCATTATTACAGGCAGGTTGCACATAGATTAAGTAATTGTTACAATAGAGATAAACATAATGCAAGGTTGCAGAGCTATAATTAATAGTACAAGCCTGATTGACTTTTTCCAAAATAGAATTTACCTTAATAATAAGGTGAATATGCCAGGTAAGCTGAAGAGGTGGATATTTTTTCAGAAGTTGAGAATCCTTCTGATATTGTTATCAGATAAATGATCAGAATATTGTATGGAACAGATAATAAAGTGCAGCTCCAATTATTGCTGATACAGGAATTGTAAGAATCCATGCCCAGAAAATTTTTGTTGTAACACCCCATTTCACTGCCGATATTCTTTTTGTTGCTCCAACCCCGATAATAGACCCAGTAATTGTATGAGTTGTACTGACGGGAATTCCAAAATGAGTCGCACCGAATAATGTTAAAGCACCAGCTGTTTCAGCACAAAATCCCTCAAATGGCTTAAGCTTTGTAATTCTTTGTCCCATAGTTTTAACAATTCTCCATCCACCAAAAAATGTTCCAAGGGCAATCGCTGCATGACATGACAGAACAATCCATAGATCTATTGGGGCATCTTTGGCAACCTGATTTGTTGCTATTAAGGCAACCCAGATTATTCCCATGGACTTCTGTGCATCATTCCCGCCATGGCCAAGACTGAACGCCGATGCAGACAACAGCTGAAGCCTGCGGAACCAACGATCAACCCCAAATGGTGAGTGATTCTTTACAATGTGAAGGACAATTACCGAAATGATGTATCCCATTATCATACCCAAAGCCGGTGCAACTACTATGAAAATAACAATCTTGATAACTCCTGCATAAATTACAGATCCAAATCCATATCCTGCAACAGCAGCACCCACTAATCCCCCGACCAGAGTATGTGATGAACTCGACGGTAAACCCATCCACCAGGTAATAAGATTCCAGATGACAGCAGCAGCTACGGCTGCAGCGATTAACTCCAGGGTTATTATTTCAGGATTTATAACACCTTTCCCGATGGTTTTGGCTACATTAAGAGGGAAAATCAGAAATGCTATAAAATTGAATGTCGCTGCAAATCCGACGGCAGCTATTGGTGATAAAACTTTTGTTGAAACGACTGTTGCAATAGAGTTAGCCGAGTCATGAAAACCATTAATGAAGTCAAATACCAAAACAAGAGCTATTACAATATATAAGAATGTCATGCTGTTGATATTCAATTATTTATACTGAGTTATGAAAGTATTATAGATTTTTAAAGAAATATTTCCGGGTTCAAGTTAATCTGTCCAAATTTAAAATATATGTTATTGATAATCTGATTTTTATTGTTACGTTTTTGTTACAAATTAATATTGTTATTTAAAAACCTCACTGGTATTTAGGCTGACACTGTACTCAGCAATGCCCTCTGTCCTGATAATCACAATATTTTCTTTATCTGTATTGGTTCGTATATCTTTTTTTGTACTAATTTTCATGATTGATTTTAAATAGGGAGATATATTTCAAAACTTAATACTTATTAATCCTTAATCATTTCAACATGGCTAAAGAAAAATTCAACAAAAATGGTTCTGAAAACAGAACGCTGACCCGAAGGAGCTTTCTGAGAACCACAACTGCAGCATCCGCTGCATTTACTATTATCCCGGGTGTTGCCATGGGCAAAAAACTGGGATATCAGGCACCCAGTGATACTCTTAATGTTGCATTGGTAGGTGCCGGCAGCCAGGGTTCAGGTGATATTGGCAGTATCTGTAAACCTGAAGTTGCCACTGCAGGTCAGGGTATGTTTGGCATGGCAGCCAAACCAGGCACGGAAAAGCTGGTGGCTGTTTGCGATGTTGACTGGGGCTATGCCCCTGTAACCGGCACTTTCGAAAAATACCCTTCAGCCAAACGGTATAAAGACTGGAGAGTAATGTATGATGAAATGACCAAATCAATTGATGCTGTGGTTGTTGCAACTGCTGACCACAGTCATGCCAATCCGGCTGCCACCGCTATGACTCTTGGCAAGCATGTGTATGTTGAAAAACCTCTTACTCACACGATCTACGAATCGCGCTTACTCACCAAACTTGCCAAAAAACAGGGAGTAGCAACCCAGATGGGCAACCAGGGCTCTTCTGGACCTGGTGTCCGTCAGGCATGTGCCTGGGCATGGGCTGGCGAGATCGGTGAAGTCCGCAAGGCAGCTGTATGGTCCAGTCGTCCTATCTGGCCCCAGGGACTGGATACTCCTGCCGATGTGCAGAAAGTGCCCAAGACTCTGGAGTGGAACCTCTGGATTGCCCACATGCCTTTTCGCCCCTACAATTCTGCTTATACTCCATGGAATTTCCGCGGATGGTGGGACTTTGGAACAGGCGCCTTCGGCGACATGGCTTGCCACAATATGCACCCGGTATTTAAAGTACTGAAGCTGGGATATCCCACTAAAGTTCAGGGTCAGTCGACGACACTTAAGAAAGACGCATGTCCTCATGCCCAGATCGTGAAAATGACCTTCCCGGCACGTCCAAACCTTCCGTACATGGCTATGCCTGAGGTTGAAGTAACCTGGTACGATGGCGGTTTCCGCCCAATGATTCCGGGAGTGCTTCCTGAAGGAAAAACATGGCAGGGCGAAGGTTGCACCCTTTATGGCACAAAAGATACACTTATCCTTGGAAGCCACGGCAGTGATGCATACCTTCTCTCGGGAAGGACACCGAAATCACCTGAGGTACTGAGGGTAGTTCCTGATAACAACCACTACATGGACTGGGTTAACGCTTGTAAAGACCCTGAACTTCGCGACAAGACTGCATCGCATTTCGGCGAAGCAGGTCCTTTCAACGAAATGGTATTGATGGGTATCCTGGGTGTACGTTTGCAGAAACTCAACAGGATATTGGATTGGGACGGTGAAAATATGAAGTTTGCCAACATATCTGATACCGAAAAGGTATCTGCCTGGTCGGAGATGTTTGATATAGGTAAAATGATGGCTGCTGCCAGTGCTGCTGCAAAAAGTGCAGGCGGTGCATCCGGCCGTGGTCAGGCGCCTGTCGGTTTCCCCGGCGGTCCCGGACAAGACGACCCAAGTTCTAAAAATGTCAGGGAATTTGTAGCATCACTGGTCAGGCATGAATACCTGAACGGTTTCAAATTGCCTGATATGCCCGTATGATCTTTTTCAGTTTTAATTAAATTCGAAATTGGGATTATTAACAGTTCCATTTATGATTAAATCTCTGAAACATATCTTAAAGAGTAACTTCCTGATATTTAAAGTCCGTAATCGTTTCCACCCCTCAGTACAAATTGCTCAGCGGCATCTTTGTCTTTATTATCAGGATTGCCTTAAGCGGAACAGAATTCCTGATATCAGGGACACAGGATTTCAGGTGTTTTCCCGGTTTGAAGAAGACGGCTTGCTGCTTTTCATTTTTTCAATAATAGGAATGGGCAGTAAAAAATTTATTGAAATAGGATCTGATGATGGTAGAAACAGCAATGCAGCCAACCTTGTTTTTAATTTCAACTGGCATGGTCTTTTCATTGACTCCAATCACCTTAGTATTAAGAGGGGACTAAAGTTTTACAATAAGTATCCTCATTTAAATTCTTTCAAACCGCAGTTTCTTTGCAGCAGGGTAACAAGAGAAAATGTTAATGAACTTATCAGTGAGGCCGGCTATTCCGGTGAAATTGAACTTCTTTCTATTGATATTGATGGCAATGACTACTGGATATGGGATGCACTGCAGACCGTTGATCCGCAATATACTTTCCCGGGCAAGCATCCTGTGTATCACGGAGCCTCTCCTGTTGCAATGACCAAACTTGCCAGACGCAAGGGATACAGATTAGTGGGAGCAAACGAGTTGGGATTCAATTTTATATATATAAAAAATAGTATCGCTGATACCTTTATACCTGAGGTCTCTGTTGAATCACTTCTCCAACATCCATCCATAATTGAAGGGTATAAGCTTTTTGAGGAGATTAAGGACTGGGAGTATTTACAGGGGTAGTAAAACCTCACTCCCGCACTCGCACTAAATAGCTTTCTGCGAGTGCGATTACTCTCATTCTGTTTTATGTGATGAAGGAATTATGTTATATTTTTGTAAACTGATTGATAAGCCAATCCTTTTATTACTTTTGCAGCCCAAATGCAGAAGGAAATCCGGGAAATAAGAAACATAGCAGTGATTGCCCATGTTGACCATGGTAAAACCACGCTCGTCGACCGTATTCTATACCAGGTTAAGCTTTTCCGTGAAAACCAGGTTATGGGTGATCTTATTCTTGACAGCAACGACCTTGAAAGGGAGAGAGGCATCACAATACTCTCAAAAAATGTCTCCGTACGGTACAAAAATATCAAGATCAACATTATTGACACTCCCGGCCACTCTGACTTTGGCGGAGAGGTTGAAAGGGTTCTTAATATGGCCGAGGGAGTATTGCTTATTGTTGATGCATTTGAAGGGCCCATGCCGCAGACCCGTTTTGTCCTTCAGAAAGCACTTGAGCTTGGATTGAAACCAATTGTGGTAGTTAATAAAGTCGATAAGCCTAATTGCAAACCTGAAGAGACCCAGGAGAAGGTCTTTGACCTGATGTGTAATCTTAAGGCAACGGAAGACCAGTTAAACTTTCCGACTGTTTATGGTTCTTCAAAGCAGGGCTGGATGGGACCTGACTGGTCGAAACCAGCAAGCGATATAAGTTACCTGCTGGATACTATAATAGAATATATCCCATCGGCAAAAATGGCGGAGGGGACCCTTCAGATGAGAATTTCATCGCTTGATTATTCGTCTTACCAGGGACGTATTGCAGTAGGGAAGATAAGCAGGGGGATCCTGGTGCCCGGCAGCCAGGTGTCGCTCATCAAGCGTGACGGAAGGGTAATAAGAAACACGGTCAAAGAAGTTTATCTTTTTGAGGGACTGGGCAAGGAAAAGACTAAAAAACCGGTTCGATCAGGAGAGATATGTGCAGTGTTCGGGATGGAGGATTTCGAGATAGGCGACACAATTGCAGATGCTCTTGAACCGGAGGGCCTTTCATATATGCAGGTCGATGAACCAACAATGAGCATGCTCTTCGCATCAAATAATTCACCGTTTTTCGGACATGAAGGGACAATCATCACTTCACGCCAGCTGAGAGAAAGGCTTTTCAGGGAGACTGAAAAAAACCTCGCACTGAAAGTTGAGGAGACAGGCTCTTCAGAAGCTTTCATGGTCTTCGGACGAGGCATACTTCATCTTTCAATACTTATTGAAACAATGCGGCGTGAAGGTTTCGAACTGCAGGTGGGTCAGCCTAAGGTCATTATAAGAGATATTGAAGGAATAAAACATGAACCGGTTGAGATACTGACGGTACAGGTGCCTGATAATTTTGCCGGCAAGGTGATAGAGCAGGTATCCCAGCGAAAGGGCGAGATTGCAAACATTGAAATAAAGGACGATCGTGCACGTCTTGATTTTAAAATCCCGGCCCGCGGGATCATCGGACTGAGGAACCAGGTGCTTACCGTAACTGAAGGCGAAGCTGTCATGGCATACCGCTTTGACTGTTACGAACCCTGGAAAGGTGAGATGTCAGTAAAACGTAATGGCTCACTGATAGCCATGGAGGCAGGTACTGCTGCAGCTTATGCCATAGATAAACTGCAGGACCGCGGCAGATTTTTCATCTTCCCCGGTGAAGAGGTATATACGGGACAGGTAGTAGGTGAAAATACCCGCCAGGATGACATCACTGTCAATGTCACAAAAACAAAGAAGCTGACTAATATGAGGGCTTCAGGCTCAGACGACAAAATTGTTCTTGCTCCCCCGGTACGCTTCTCACTTGAAGAGGCAATGGAGTATATCGCTTCAGATGAATATGTTGAGGTCACACCAAAATCAATGCGCCTGAGAAAGATCCTGCTTAATGAAAATGACCGTAAGAGAGCTAAAAATGTATATGAACATTTATCCTAATGCCTTCCTGTTGCCCGATAAAGTCTTCTTCATTATTATTTTAACCAGCAGGTACTGAACAACTATCATCAGTAATCCTCCTGATATCAAAAATGCTATCAGCAGTGGCCGGGTCAATTCAAATGGCAGATGGAACATATGTTTCAGTTCACTTAACGTGGATTTGCTTAAGAGTGCCACCGCAGCCGAAAATATGCATACAATTCCTGTAATTACTGAAGCAAATACTGATATCCTGCGAATCTCTCTCTTGTAATCAGTTATTCCTTTATGATTGATTATGTATTTTGCCCAATAATATCCGGCAATAATTCCAAGAAACAGGTGAAAAAACGGGATGCCCATGAACATGGCAAAGAGAATACCGTTGTAAAACATGTAAACCAGAATTAAGACCGGTTCAGACAATCCATAAATATCAGGCTTGTTGATGAATTTTATTAAGAGAGAAATTAAGATCCCGATAGCGAGTCCTGTTAAAGAGGCTATTATGATTATCTTCTGATCATTTGTAAAAATGAATGTGCCCCACCAGAAAACAATAAAACATAGGATCGGGATAGCAATTCCAAACAGGACGTTGAACAATAATCTGTCAAATCGTATCATAACACTTACTTAGGTACTGTTTTAAGATTTGATATTTTGGATTCCGGATTGTCGATTTCGGATTTTTTCAAAAATTCATTTCCGCAATTCGCAATCCAAAATCCGCAATCCGAAATATCATTTTAACCTGTTATATTTCTTAAGTATCTCCAAAGTTTTTTCTATTGGCAGAGCTTCAACTCTGATGTTTCCTTTGCCTGTAACTGTCTGTGCTGCAAACAAAGAATTGATTATTGCTTCTTCTGTAGCTTCAATTACAGCTTCAAACAAAATATCCAGCCTCTCATTTCTTAAAACCCTGTATTCTTCATACATTGAATCAGACTGGTAAGGGATCCGGAGCCCTTCATCTGTTGAAACAGCGATAGCAAAGTCGCCGCTACTGTTTGAAGCAATGCCTCCTGTTCTGGCAATGCCAAACATTGACCTTACGGCCAGTCTTTGCAGATTTTTCGGGTTCAGCGGGGCATCTGTCATGATCACTATCATACAGGAACCGTCTTCCTTGTATTCATTCCCAATTCCCCTGAACCTGTACCGGTCCAGTTCTATTCCTACAGGCACACCGTTAATTTGCAAAATGCCTCCAAAATTGGTCTGTACCAAAACGCCAACCGCATAACCACCTCTTGATTCAGGCAGAATTCTTGAAGCAGTGCCTATACCTCCTTTGAATCCCAGGCAGGATGTGCCTGTGCCCGCACCAACATTACCCTCTTCTACCGGTCCTGTGTCAGCGATGGCAATTGCCTGCAAGACATGTTCTTTGGTTATGTGTCTTCCCCTTATGTCATTTAATCCGCCATCGTTTGTCTCACCTACTACCGGATTGACACTCCTGACGCTCTTATTCTCAGGATTTTGTAAAGTATAATCGATTAAGGCATCTGTTGCAACCGGCACGCTTAGTGTATTTGTAAGGATGACAGGAGTCTCAATGTTCCCCAATTCTTCAACCTGGGGATATCCTGTCAGTTTCCCGAATCCGTTTCCTATGTATATGGCAGCGGGCACTTTACTCTGGAAAATATTTCCTGAATGAGGTAATATTGCAGTTACTCCGGTGTTTACAGAGTCACCTTTTGTTAAAGTAACATGGCCAACTTTAACTCCGGGGACATCGGTAATAGCATTGTTTTTCCCTGTGTTAAGGATACCGATAGTTATGCCAAAGTCTCTTGCCCTTTTCATTTGTGCGGTTGTATTCAGGAAGTTCATTAATGCTAATATTATCAGTACGCATCTCATTGTACCTGTGTTTGATTTTATACTGTTTACAGACAAATTTACACCTTGTATATGCTAAAAACAAGTCTCTGTTTGAGTTGAATTTCTTACCTTTATAAAGTGATTTGCATTCAATGATTAAAAAGGAGGTAAAAATGAATGATTTTTTATGTCCAAAATGCAAAGGACATTTACGGGTTGGAGATAATATAATCTTCAAGGTAAAAAATGGTGAAAAACAGAGTGCGATTATGCTTCTCAGCCCGCAAATAGGTAACTATTCCAGCGTGAAGCATCCGTCTTTCGGGGTTAAACAGGGTGAATCCCTGGAATTCTGTTGTCCGCTTTGCAATGCCTCGCTCAAATCAGACATTCATAAGAATCTGGCGCTCGTTTTGATGGAAGATGAAGAAGATAAAAGCTACGCTGTTTACTTTTCTCAGGTAGCCGGTGAACACAGCACATACGAGACTGATGGCGAGGCAGTTCACATAGCCGGTGAAGATGCCGGAAGATATACATATTTCAAGGTGGGGGATAAATTCAAGAAGTACTTCTAATCAGATATTATGCAATAATAGTTTATCCTCCTATACTCCTGCAATTCTTTTTTTATATTCAGCCAGTGCATCCTCAAGACGCGTTTTTTCATTTCCGTCACCCTGAACGTTATGCGACGGGTGGATATACAGTTTAACGCCTCTGTCGGCAAGAATTTCTGCCACTGTGGTAATTGTTATCCATACACAGGTAATGAATGCCATTGATGATACTGGTCCTATTTTATCCTTGTAATTTTTAAGCGTGACAGAAGCGTCCTATGCGCGGATACATTTCCTCAACAGGAATTGTGGCATGCCCGCATCCGGAAGTATGAACCCAGCAGCACCAATCCCGAAGAATACGCCCGGCAGGCTTGGATTTGCACTTTTGTTTTTATCGCTGATGCCAGCTTTGTTCCTCCCAGATCAATCCCCAAAATACACATATTCAATTAGTTATTGGTCATTCCCCTTTCCGGCTTCAGGCAATCCGCCCTGAGATTGAAAGTTCTTATTTCAGGTACTTCCTGATATTATACAGCTTATTCAAAGCCTCAACAGGTGTCAGGTTGTCTATATCCAGCTCCAGCAGTTCATCACGGATCTGCTTAAGTACCGGATCATCAAGCTGGAATATGCTGAGCTGTAAACCTTCCCTGTGGTCTGCCAGACCGGCAATCGGCTTTGTAAGCTCCTGTTTCTCATGGCTTTGCTCAAGCTCCTTAAGGATCTCATCTGCCCGGTTCACAACGCTTCTTGGCATTCCTGCCATTTTTGCAACATGGATTCCGAAGCTGTGCTCGCTCCCTCCCCTCTTCAGCTTCCTCAGGAAAATGACCTTATTATTAAGCTCCTTAATGGAAATATTATAGTTCTTAACTCTTGAAAATGAGTTTTCCATTTCATTAAGCTCGTGATAATGAGTTGCAAACAGAGTCTTTGCTCTCAGCTTGCTTTCATGGAGGTACTCGACCATGGCCCATGCGATCGAGATGCCATCATAAGTACTTGTTCCCCTCCCAATCTCATCAAGAAGAATAAGGCTGCGCTCCGACAGGTTGTTCAGGATACTGGCAGTTTCATTCATTTCAACCATGAAGGTCGATTCACCCAGGCTAATATTATCGGATGCCCCTACCCTGGTGAATATCTTGTCCACGACCCCGATATTTGCAGACTTTGCAGGGACAAAACAGCCTGTCTGCGCCATAAGTACGATAAGAGCTGTCTGTCTTAATAATGCTGATTTCCCCGACATATTCGGCCCGGTTAGGATAATGATCTGCTGGTCTTCTGTGTCCAGGACAAGATCATTGGGTACATAAGGTTCACCCACAGGCAATTGTTTTTCGATCACCGGGTGCCGTCCTTCAATTATTTCGATTTTCCTTAAATCATTCAGAACAGGTCTTGTATAGTTGTTCTGATAAGCGAGAACGGCAAATGACTGAAGACAATCAAGTCGGCCAATAATTGATGAGTTCAGCTGGATGGGAGGAATATATTCAACAACAGCCAGTACAAGATCATTGAACAGTTTTGTTTCCAGGTCAAGGATCTTTTCTTCTGCTCCAAGGATTTTGCTTTCATATTCCTTCAGCTCCTCGGTGATATAGCGTTCAGCATTCACAAGCGTCTGCTTCCTTATCCATTCGGGGGGCACTTTATCCTTGTGCGTATTCCTGACTTCAATATAATATCCGAAAACATTATTATAACTGACTTTTAATGAGGAAATTCCGGTACGCTGGCTCTCCCGGTTCTGGAGATCAGCAAGATAATCCTTTCCGCTGTAGAGTATTGTCCTCAGCTCATCGAGCTCAGCCGAAACTCCTTTTGCAACAATGTTTCCCCTGTTTATCTGAATGGGAGGATCATTATTTAGATCATGCTCTATCCTGTCGGCTAATGATTTGCACGGATTCAGCTGTTCAGCCAGCTTCATGAGGGGCGCACAGCCGCTCTCACTGCAGAGTGTTTTGAGAGGATCGATTGCTTTCAGAGCTTTCTTAAGATGCACAACCTCCCTTGGGTTGATCCTGTTTATTGCAACTTTTGAAAGAAGTCTTTCAATATCGCCGATCTGTCTTATCAGCGCTGATATTTCCTCCCTGAATTCACTTTTTTCCACCAGGTGCTGGACAATATCGAGCCGTTCATTCACAGGCTGGATATCCTTCAGGGGAAGAGATATCCACCGCTTCAGCAGCCTTCCCCCCATTGGTGAAATGGTGCGATCCATCACATCGATAAGCGTTTTTGCACCTTCATAGGGTGAATGGAACAGCTCAAGGTTTCTGATAGTGAACTTGTCGAGCCATACATATCTCTCCTCTTCAATCCGCGACAGGCTGGTGATATGTCCCAGCTGTTCATGCTGTGTCAGATCGAGATAATGAAGGATAGCTCCTGCTGCTATTATCCCGCAGGAGAGGTTCTGTACCCCGAATCCTTTCAGTGAGCTTGTTTCAAATTGTTTCAGAAGTCGGTCGCTGGCAGCTTCCGGAGTGAATATCCAGTCATCCAGCTTGAAGGTATAGAATTTTGTGCCGAAGCTTTCTATGAAAAGTTCTTTTGTACTTTTTTCGTAAAGCACTTCCTTGGGCTGTAAATTATTCAGCATCTGATCTATATATTCTATAGTACCTTCCGAGACAAGGAACTCGCCCGTGGATATATCCAAAAATGCAGCCCCGGCAATTTTTTTGTCAATATGCACTGCCGCGAGGAAATTATTTTCCTTATGATTAAGTACATTTTCGTTAAGGGAAATTCCGGGAGTTACCAGTTCTATAATCCCTCTCTTTACGATTTTTTTTGCCAGTTTCGGATCTTCAAGCTGCTCGCATATGGCAACCCTCTGCCCTGCCCTGACAAGCCTGGGAAGATATGTATCGATCGCATGATAGGGAAATCCTGCAAGTTCAACAAACGAAGCTGCGCCATTTGCCCTGCGCGTCAGGGTAATACCCAGTATTTCAGATGCGCGGATGGCATCTTCGCCAAATGTCTCATAAAAATCGCCAACCCTGAAAAGAAGTATCGCATCAGGATGCTTTGTCTTGATGCTGTTATATTGCTTCATCAGCGGAGTTTCGACATATTTATGGTTATCCGGCATACGAGCTCTGATAGCGGAGACGATTAATTCTATTGATGATAAACAAAGATACACTTTTATACTAATTTTCTCTGTCTTTGGTCAAATAACCTCATCCCCCTGCCCCCTTCTCCCAAAGAGAGAAGGGGGTGTAATACATTATTTATTAGGTATATAGCCCCTCTCCCCTGGGAGAGGGGGTGGGGTGAGGTTGTGGGAGATGAGAGATAAACATCATGTTTTTTATGGTGTGGTTTTTTTAACTTGCTGCATTAATAATTTTACAATTTTGATATGAAAAAGGTTCTGATACTTGGCGCGGGGCTTGTGGTTAAGCCCATGGTAGAATTCTTACTGGAAAATGGTTTCGGATTAACGATCGCCACAACCACAAAAGAGAAGGCTGACAGGATGATAAAAGGTCATCCGAACGGATCTTCACTGAAGTGGTCAACAGATGACACAAATACACTTGAAAGACTTGTAAATGAACATGATATAGCAGTCTCTTTCCTGCCGTACAGGTACCATACGCTTGTGGCAGGGATCTGTATAAAATGCCATAAACCGCTTGTTACCACATCTTATGTCCAGCCTGAAATGCTGGCTCTGGATGAAGCAGCAAAAAGTGCCGGCATAATCCTGCTTAATGAAATCGGTCTTGATCCCGGTATTGATCATATGACCGCAATGAAGATCATTGATCATATTCATGGTAAAAACGGAAAGGTGGAAGAGTTTTATTCCCTGTGCGGAGCTCTTCCTGCTCCTGAAGCTGTGGATAATCCGATGAAATACAAGTTTTCATGGAGCCCGAAAGGAGTTGTTCTTGCAAGCAGGAACAGTGCATTGTATTTAAAGAAAGGTATGCAGGTAAAAATAGAATCCGTGGACCTTTTTAAAGACAGATTCAGTTATAATTTCCCCGGTCTTGGAGAACTTGAAGTTTATCCCAACAGGGATTCCATCAGCTATATTAATATTTATGGAATCCATGAGGCATTGACTATGTACCGGGGAACATTCCGTTACAGGGGCTGGTGTGAAACGCTTGATGCAATGAAGCATCTTAACATGCTTGACGATACACTGATAGATTATTCCGGTATGGATTATTCCGGTTTTCTTGCTGAAAGAAGCGGATTAAATAAAACTGATCTCCGAAAGAATGTGGCTCTTAAACTGGGAGTCCCTGACGGATCAGCAGCTATGCAATCGCTTGAATGGCTGGGATTTTTCAGCAATGAGAAACTGCAGTATGACAAAACTTCACCTTTTGAAATTACTTCAGACAGGATGATCCTTAAGATGTCATTATCTGAAAATGACCGTGATGCGGTTATGATGCAGCATGTCTTCCTTGCATCATATCCTGATGGAAAGAAAGAGGTCATCAAATCATCAATGCTCGACTTCGGATCGCCTGCCGCCAACACAGCTGTTGCAAGGACAGTTGCCCTTCCTGCTTCAATAGCGGTGAAAATGATCCTGGAACAGAAGATAAGCCTGGCAGGTGTTTACAGGCCTGTGGTCCCTGATATATATAACCCCGTAATTGATGAACTGAAAACCGTGGGCATTGAGATGAAGGAAGAATACGGATTACCGGAGAGTGAGATGATATCCTGAAAAAGCTAAAACTTTAAATAAAAATCCTTTGTCAGGTTCTCATACTCCTCCGTAAACTCATGCCGCCTGCCATGCTCGATAGTAAGAAAGCTTTCGTGCGGTTTCACCTTTTCCCTTGTAAATGTAAGTATCATCCTCCGGACTTCACTTGTTGGCAACGGCCTGATTTTTAATATTTTATTGCAATACAGCCCATGCTCCCGGGCTTCCGCTATAAAAATATTTCCTTCAACATAGGGCATTATCAACTGAAACCTTCCGCCTTCGGCCATCAGCCTGGCGGCACCTGACAGAAGATCCGCATTGTTCAGCAGGATATTATGCCGCGCAGATGCTTTTCCGGGATCGGGATTCTTAAGTGAATCAGTAAAAAAAGGCGGATTGGTTACTATCAGATTGAATCTTCCGGTTCCCGGATCATAATTCTGCAAGTCAGTATTATAAATCTTTATCCTTTTACACCATTTGTTGTTCTCAATGTTCCGGCGTGCTTGTTCAAATGAGTTGAAATCAGGTTCTATGGCAATTATTTCCGCATTGCTTCTCTGTGCAAGCATCAGAGAAATAAGTCCCGTCCCGGTTCCGATATCGAGAATATTATTTGCCTGAGAAACATCGGCACAGGCTCCCAGCAGAACACCATCCGTGCCGACCTTAAAGGCGCATTTATCCTGATATATCGTGAATTGTTTAAAGCTGAAGTAATTATTGGCCATGAAGGTTTCATTCACACAGGACCAAAAGTAGTAATTTTCTTTGCAACGGTTTTGGAATATTCCTCCAAACAAACGTACTGTCTCTTTTGTTAGATAATAAGACTTTTACCATAACGGATAACAAATATGGAACATGGTCATTCTCATACTAATGGTTATTCTGTAAATCTGGGATTTGCCTTCAAAACAGGCATTGCCATTAATATCATTTTTATTACGGCAGAAGCCATTGCCGGCATCGTTTCAAACTCCATGGCACTGCTGGCTGACGCCGGCCATAATCTGAGCGATCTGCTTGCCCTCATCCTGTCATGGATAGCGGTCTTTTTATCTCAGCGGAAACCAACTCTGAGATTTACTTATGGATTCCGCCGTTCAACTATCCTTGTTGCCTTGCTGAATACGATTCTGCTGTTGTCAGCAGTGGCTGTCATCCTCTTTATGAATATTAACAGGCTCAGGCAACCTGTCGAAATTAATGCGAAAAACATGATGATTGTTGCGGCTATAGGGGTCGGTGTAAATGCATTCACGGCGTATCTGTTCAATAAGGGCAGGAAGAACGACCTGAACATCCGCAGTGCTTTTTCGCATTTTGTGGCCGATGCACTGGTATCAGCAGGAGTAGTGGTCTCAGGGATCATCATAATCCTAACCGGTATCCAATGGATCGATACGCTGGTTTCCTTTGCTATAGCTGCAATTATACTTTACATCTCATATAACCTTTTGATAGGCTCGGTGAACCTTTCCCTTGATGCGGTGCCTGATAACATAAACATTGAGGATGTGCGGGAATTCCTCCGGAAACTTCCTGATGTCTCTGATATACACGATCTTCATATTTGGGCGCTGAGCACAACTGATGCTTCCCTGACAGTGCATCTCTCAACCAGGGAACAGACAAGCCCCGGATTTACTGCTTCAATTCAGAAGCAGCTGCATGAACGGTTTAATATCGGACACGCCACGATCCAGGTCGAGCTTGGAGGCGTGGGAAATTGCACTTCTTGTTAAACCCGCTTTGAAACAATATGCAAAAATCACAGGTTAATGGTAACTTTATGAATTCCTTCATTATTACTTAATCTTGATGCGCCAAAACTGAGGAGATGAAGTTGACTAAGAAAGAGCTCAAGGATTTTCTGGATGAAAAAGCAGATAAGTACAACAGACCTGAATTTATTGAGCACGATCCCATAAGCATTCCGCATATCTATTCAACAAAGGAGGATATTGAAATTTCAGGTTTTTTGACAGCAACAATTGCCTGGGGCAACCGGACTTCAATTCTACGTGATGCAAAGCGAATGATGGCTTTTATGGGCAACTCCCCGTATGATTTTTTAATAAATCATAAGAAGAATCATCTTGACAAAATTTCCGGGGTAATTCACAGGACTTTTAATTCAGGTGATTTCGTTTATTTCATTCAGGCACTCAGACATATCTATTCAAGGAGAAACGGGCTCGAATTAATATTCACTGAACACAAGACAGATGATTCTCTTCAGCCTGCAATTCATGAATTTAAAAGATTATTTTTTGAATTGCCCCATCCCGCGAGGACAATAAAACATATTTCTGATCCACTCAGCGGATCCGCAGCTAAAAGGATCAATATGTTTCTCAGGTGGATGGTCCGGAAAGATAATAAAGGTGTTGATTTTGGCCTCTGGAAATCTTTTTCTCCCTCCATTTTGTCATGCCCCCTGGACGTTCATTCCGGTAATGTAGCCAGGAAACTAGGGCTTATAACCCGTAAACAGAATGATTCAAAGGCCGTGTCGGAGCTTGATCTGATCCTGCGTAAAATGGATAGTCACGATCCTGTCAGGTATGACTTTGCCCTATTCGGACTGGGTGTTTTTGAAGGTTTCTGAAAAATCTCAATTATCAGGATCAAAAATCAAAACTGTTACCGGATTAGGTATCATACAGGGATTTTATGCAATAATCTTAAAGGTTTTGTTTGAACAATTACCGGCCAGTTTTGTCCTATACTTATTATAGCATAACAGCTTTATTAAGTTAAAACTCAATGTTTAAGTATGGAATCATAGGAATACTGCTGCTCCTTCTGCCAGGGAGTATTCCCGATTCAGAAAACCGGTCATTTGAATTATCCAGAAACAACAGCACAATACTGATAACCGGAACTTCAACCCTGCATAACTGGAAGATGGATCTTAAGGTCTTTGACGTCAGTGCACGTTTCATTCTGGACGGATACCGGTTACGGGGCATAGATGATGTTACATTCAGGTGTAAATCCGAGGACCTGAAGAGCGATTATTCGCTAATGGATAAAAAGGCATATTTTGCATTGAAATCAGACACATTTCCCGAAATAAAGTTCAGAATGACATCACCGATGGATATATCAACCGATAATGACAAATTCAGTGACATACTGAAAGGAACTCTTTACATAGCCGGGCAGTCAAAATCCGTATCTATTCCTTTCAATGGCACATTGCACAGTAAAAACGGGACCTATATGATTGATGTCAGCGGACAAACAGAACTGAAGATGAGCGATTTTGATATTTCTCCTCCTGTTTTCATGATGGGAGTTCTTAAAACCGGGGATATGATAACAATAACATTGTCAATACAACTTTTGCACAGGCCAGTTAATTAATTTAAAGGAAACATATGTCGATAAAATTTACATGTCATGAAAAGGATAATAGTAATTTGTTTCTCTCTTTGGGTGTCTTTGATATCATTCGGGCAGCAATTTGAAGAATGGGCTTCAACAGATGAGAACAAGGAAATATCTAAAGTAAAAGTGGGTGGAGATTTTGCACTTCAGCTGCAATTTCTGAAACACCAT
>CAYNGW010000019.1:0-19909 GCA_964396955.1 uncultured Rikenellaceae bacterium
CCTATAGTAAAGAAGTGAGCTCCATTATGCGTCCCGACAATTCTTCCGTCAGAAGCTACATATCTTACGGGGTCCGCCAAATCAGAAAGCACCTTATCTGACACTGACTTTTCATTTAAACCCCCTTCAACTCCTTCAACTTCTTCAACCTTTTTTACTATCTCAACAATATCTCCATTTCCGGCTTTCAGTTTCTGCTGCAGGAATGTCGGCAGATGTACCTTCCCTACAAAGCAGATCCCCTGAGAATCTTTTCTATGAGCCGTTGCCAGCCCCAGTTTGTCAGCTATTTTGCGAACTTCAGGCTTGGTCATTTCCCCGATGGGGAAAAGCGAAAATGCCAGCTGTTCCTGGCTCACCTGGCAGAGAAAATAGCTCTGATCCTTGTTCTCATCCCTGCCGGCCAGAAGCCTGAAAATACGTGTATTATTTACACTTATTATTTCTTTCCTGCAATAGTGACCGGTAGCGACAAAATCGCCTCCAAGCTTCCTTGCCTCTTCAGCAAACGAATCGAACTTTATCTCCCTGTTGCACAACACATCCGGATTTGGCGTGCGCCCTTTTTCGTACTCAGCAAACATGTAATCGATTACCCTCTTCCGATATGGTTCACTCAGGTCAACAAAATGAAATGGAATTTCCAGTTTCTTTGCCACCATCTCAGCAAACATCAGGTCATCTTCCCAGTGACAATCGCTCTGAAGCAGACCGGTCGTATCGTGCCAGTTCCTCATGAACAGGCCGGTTACATCATAACCCTGCTCTTTCAGAACCCATGCCGCAACGCTGGAATCCACACCGCCCGAAAGCCCAACTACTACTCTCTTTTTCACGGAGCAAAGATACTTAATTGTTCTTCACGTACCCTTCCCCCAAACCCCCTTCCCTGCTGGCGCAAGGCAGGGGGTTTAATAATTTCGAGATCTTTATAATTTTATTTACTATTTAATAAATTGAAAGTGTTGATTAATGTATTAATAATCAATGATATAATTTAGTTAATGTCCCCCTCCTTGCGCCAGCAGGGAGGGGGATTAAGGGGGTGGGTACGTGTCCTATAGAGGGGGATACAGGGGTGGGTACGTGTGAGAACAGGGTATAAAATCTGTATATTTATACCATGGATCAGGGCACTCTCACCATATACAGCGCATCGGCAGGATCGGGAAAGACATTCAACCTTACCCGTGTTTACCTTACTCATCTGTTAATATCAAGATACAACTACCGCCGGATACTTGCTGTTACTTTTACAAACAAGGCAACTGCCGAGATGAAAAGCAGGATCCTCGATCAGCTTTATATACTTTCAAACGGCGGGAGTTCAGATTACCTGGCAGATATTGTGAAAGATACCGGAAAGAAGGAAGAGACAATCAGGAATGAAGCAGGAGAGATACTTTTTTCAATACTTCACGATTTCTCCCGTTTTTCTGTCTGCACCATTGATGCTTTCTTTCAGAAAATCCTGCGGGCATTCACAAGAGAGGCAGGATTGCACCCGGGATTCAACATCGAGCTGGATCACAGCCTGATACTATCAACCGCTGTTGAGGAGATGATAGCTTCCTCCGCTGCCGATTCAGAGATCAGGAAATGGCTGATACGGTATGTGATGGCAAATCTTGAGCAGGAGAAAAGCTGGGACCTTAAAGGTGATATCATGAAGCTGGCGGAGGAACTCTTCAGGGAGAAATTCAGGATACTCTCGGATGCGGAAAGGACCAGGCTTGAAGATAAGGACTTCCTGCTGGAATATATAAAGAGGATCAGTGACATCAGAACATCAATAGAAAAAGAAACTATCGTACTCGGAAAGAGGTGCGAAAAGATTTTTAACGACCACGCTCTTACAGATGATATGTTCTTTCAGAAAGGGAAAGGTGTCCCGGGTTTCATAAGGGCGCTTGCTCAGGGGGCGGTCATCAGGCCGGGAGCACATGTGCTGAAGATACTTGAAGATCCCCCGAGATGGTCGACCGGAAAGACTGCACAACCGCTGCTGGACGCAATAGCCGGAGGATTGGGCGATGCAATAAAAGAGGCCATCAAAACCTGCAATCATAATTATGTTTTGTACAAAAGCGCCGATACAGTACTGTCAAATATCTATGCCCTTGGGATCCTCTCCGACGTGCTGAAGAGGGTTCATGAGGTTGCCGCTTCGGAGAACAGCTTCCTGCTTTCCGAGGCAGGAGAGGTGCTGAGCCTTATTACCAGGGAGGAACAGACGCCATTCATTTATGAAAAGATCGGGAATACATATGAAAACTACATGATTGATGAATTCCAGGATACATCATGGCTTCAGTGGAAGAATTTTGATCCTCTGATCAGCGAAAGTATGGGAAGGGGATTTGATAACCTGGTTGTGGGAGATATCAAGCAATCGATCTACAGGTGGAGGAACAGCGACTGGCAGATACTTGCCGATATGAAGGATAACCTGGTCGATGGCAAGAGATTTCTTAGTAAGCCTCTCCTGACAAACTGGAGAAGCCGGTCAAATATCATAAGGTTCAATAATTCGCTCTTTTCGGTGATTCCGGCTCAGGCCGATGAATCATTTTCAGAAGAGGCTTCTTCAACTGAATTCAGGAAGCTCTATGCCGAAGCTATACAGCAGGATAAGGGAAAACGCAGCGGCGGATATGTCAGGCTGGAATTCATTGATGATGAGAGAGAAAACGGGAATGAACAGGAAATTGGCAAAAATAACGCCAGGGGATGGAAGGATATCGTCATTGAAAAGCTTCCTTCCGTAATAGAATCTTTTCAGAATAAGGGATATAAAGCATCCGACATCGGGATCATAGTCAGGGAGAGCAGGGAAGGAGAAGCCGTTGTCAGGAGAATGATTGAGTACGGCAGCACCTGTACTCCGGAGCAAAGGAGCAGGTATAATTATAATGTTGTATCCAATGATTCATTATCCCTCTCCGCTTCGCATGCCCTTACCTTTATTATATCGGCAATAAAAGTGCTTGATGATCCTGACGATATGATAAGCAGGGCACAGATGGTAAGGTTTTACCTGCTGGCAGCCGGCAATGAAAATGCAGATAAGGTCCCCCTTTTCCGTGACAGCCTGATGGATGGTTCTCATGGCTGCTTCCCGGAAGGCTGTGATGAGTTCATGGAAAAAACAAGACAACTGCCGCTGTTTGAAGCAACAGAAAACATTATCGGCTTTTTCGGGCTCGGAAAACATAAGTGGAATGTGGCTTACCTGAATACTTTCCAGGATCTGGTCCTGGATTTTTCCGAAAGTAAAAGCGCTGATTTTAAGTCATTTCTTGAGTGGTGGGAGACGACCGGACAGACAAAATCGGTGATCCTCCCTGCAAACCAGGATGCCGCCAGGGTATTTACGATCCACAAATCAAAAGGGCTGGAATTCAGGATAGTGATACTTCCGTTCATTTCATGGAACCTCGATCATAAAACCTCAAAACACCCGATACTCTGGGTGAAACCTGATACTCCTCCTTTCAACGAACTTGGGATACTTCCGGTGAGGTATGGCAGACCACTGGAAGAAACCATTTTTGCTGATGATTTCAGCCATGAAAGGCATTCTGTCTACATCGATAACATTAACCTTCTTTATGTTGCCATGACAAGGGCAATGGATGCGATATGGGGCTTTGCACCGGAAGCACCCTCTTCAAATGAAGCCATAGCTCAGGTTCTTAAAGATGCATTGATTTCAGATGAAAACCTTGCAGGAGAATCGGGTATTCTGCTTAAAAATTGCTATGATAATGACACGAAGATATTTGAGTATGGAGAGATCACCGAAAACAGGGACGAATACCCGAAGAACAGGGACCTTATTTCAGAGAAATATACTGTCAGCCGGAAACCCGGATCACTGCGTCTTAAGCTACATGGGGAAAACTACTTTTCAGCTGACAGGAAAGAAAAGATAAATTACGGAAATCTGATGCACGGGGTTTTTGAAAGCATCGACTCTTCAGATGATATCCCTTCTGCAGTCAAAAGCCTTGTTCTTGAGGGCAGGATACAGAATTCCGGTGCGGCCGCGCTTGAAGAAAAACTAAGGACCCTCATTGCCTCCTCTCCAGTCTCGGAATGGTTCAAGCCCGGGATCAACGTAATGAAGGAAGCAGAGATACTGATGCCATCGGGACATATTCGTCGTCCTGACAGGATTATAATCAGGGATGGCAAGGCAGTTATAATTGATTTCAAATTTGGCGAAGAAAATCAGCGCTATGCTGACCAGGTAAGGCAATACCGCAAACTGCTGGCAGATATGGGATATAAGGAGGTTGAGGTTTACCTGTGGTATGTTGACAGGAATAAAATAGTTAATGTATGATGTCATCACCAGCGGGAAACAGGGAATATACGTGGGGGCATAACAGAAGGTTCAATGCTTATCCCGACTATTTCAGGAAACTCTTCGGTGCAAGGGTACAGAAGGTCTCAATAGATGCAGGATTTATCTGTCCCAACCGCGACGGGACAAAAGGCACCGGGGGCTGTACCTATTGCAATAATGATGCTTTCAACCCTTCATACTGTACTCCCGAAAGATCAGTAACCCGGCAGATAGAGGAGGGAATAACCTTCCATAAGAACAGGTACCGTGAAGCCGGATCATATCTTGCTTATTTCCAGGCATATTCCAATACCTATTCACCTGTTGAAAAACTACGTGACCTGTATGAAGAGGCATTACGGTATCCGGGAATTAAGGGGCTTATCATCGGAACAAGACCGGATTGCATTGATACTGAGAAGCTTGCTTACCTTAAGGGACTTTCTCAGAGGTGCTATGTTGCAGTGGAATATGGTATTGAATCGTGCTATGACAAAACGCTGAAAAGGATCAACAGGGGACATTCATTTAAGGAAGCTGCTGAAGCAGTAAAGATCACTGCTGCACTTGGGATAAACACCGGTGCCCATTTTATTTTCGGGCTGCCGGGTGAAACACCCGATGAAATGCTGGCAGAAGCAGAAATAATCTCTGAACTGCGGCTGAAAACAGTAAAATTCCATCAGCTCCAGATTATCAAAGGCACTGCCATGGAAACGGAGTTCCGGAACAATCCTGCTGATTTTCACCTGTTTACATGGGAAGATTACCTGGATTTCTTTATTAAATTCCTTGAAAGACTGAGTCCCGCAATTGTGGTTGAGCGTTTTACCGGCGAAGCTCCTCCGAGGTTCCTCGCAGAACAACGATGGGGCAAAAAAAGAACCGACCAGATTGTCGGACTTATCGAAAAACGCCTCGAAGAAAGCGATACATGGCAGGGAAGGCTTTATGATATACCTCACCCCTGATATTATGACTTACTTTCTCGAACATATCGCAAAGCATTTGTATTCGGAACACGGCAACCGGTTAAACAGTCATTGCCTTGTTTTCCCAAACCGCCGTGCCGGACTCTTTTTCCTTAAATATCTTGCAGCGGAGATAAACAAGCCGGTTTGGACCCCGGCAATAATGACCATAAACGATCTGTTCCGTTCATTGTCGGAATTGCAGCTTGCTGAGAATGAAATACTACTGTTTGAGTTGTTTAAAGTTTACCGTTCAGTTAAGAAAAGCAGTGAGAGCTTTGACGATTTCTATTTCTGGGGCGATATGCTTCTTAATGACTTTGATGACGTCGACAAATATCTCGTGGATGCATCAAAGCTGTTTCGTAATGTACAGGATATTAAAGAGATAGATCAGCAGTTTGGAGGCCTTACCGATGAACAGGCAGAAATCATAAAAAGGTTCTGGGTCAATTTTAATCCTGAAAAGCAGACCAGGCAGAAGGAGGGATTTAAAAGCATCTGGTCGGTTCTGAATGATCTTTATGAAGAATTCAGGAAATCCCTGAGGGAAAAAGATCTTGCCTATGAGGGGATGATCTTCAGGGATGTTGTTGAGGATCCCGGAAGGAAAAATACGACGGATTTCAGATGGGAGATGGTTCATTTTATCGGATTCAATGCGCTTAATGAATGTGAAAGATCACTGATGACCAGGCTGAAGAAAGAGGGCAGGGCAAGGTTCTGCTGGGATTATGATAATTCCTACATCAGGGGAAGCAAATTGAATTCTGCCGGTTATTTCCTGAGAGACAACATTAAAACCTTTGGAAATGATATGCCCGGGGAATGGAGTTATGATTCACCGTCCTTAAAACGCAGGATAATTGATACCTCATCTGATGTGGCACAGGTAAAGCTTATACCTGAGCTCATAAAAAAAATACCCGGGATCACTCCCGAAAATGCACATGAAACGGCAGTCATCCTGGCTGATGAGAATCTTCTGATGCCCGTACTGACAAGTCTTCCGGAGGATATCCCTGACATAAACATAACCATGGGTTACCCGCTGAGGCATACTTCAGTCTATACCCTCGTAAAACATCTTCTTGACCTTCAGAGAAATGCACTGGTACAGGATAGGATCATCCTTTTCTGTTACAGGGATGTGATAAGCATCCTGAAGAACAGTCTGGTAATGGATCTGATGAATGAAAAGGATAATGAGATCGTCGGGGAGATCATTGAGAAAAACCTGATCCGTGTACCTTCAGGGCGTTTTGAGCAATCAGAAAATCTTACCGGGATTTTCAGGAAGCCTTCCTCGCCTGCACTGATATCCGATTATCTTAAATCGGTTCTGTCACTTATTGTTTCACATGATCCGGAAGAGGATGATGAAGATGGAATTGACCGCACTCAGAGAAACATCAGGAATGAATTCATTTACAGGATAATACTATCAATAAACAGGCTCGATGCAGTAGCTTCCAGCCCGGAAATAAGCTTTACAGTAAATACCTGGATCAGCCTGCTCGACCGGCTTTTAAGAAATCAGTCTGTGCCGTTCTCAGGAGAGCCTCTTTCAGGTATCCAGATAATGGGGATCCTGGAAACCAGAACACTCGATTTTAAGAATCTGATAATATTGTCAGTTAACGAAGGCATCCTTCCTGCCGTCACAACCGGATCGTCATTCATTCCTTTCAGCCTTCGCGAAGCTTTCGGGCTGCCGTCAATAAATCACCGTGAATCGGTCTATGCTTATCATTTTTACAGGCTTCTGCAAAGGGCGGAAAATGTGACATTCATTTACAACTCAAATCCTGAGGGGCTGAGAAGCGGTGAGATGAGCAGATTCCTCCAGCAGATGAAATATGATCCTGTAATGAAACCCGAATTTCTGAACTTAAGCTTCGAGATCAGGAACCTCGGTACTGTCAGTGAAAAAATTGAACGTACAGAGGAACATCAACTTCAGCTTGTAGCAAGGTTTTCTGCTGGAGAAAATAATAAGATCCTTTCTCCAACGGCCATTAACATGTGGCTGAACTGCAGGATGAAGTTCTATTACAGGTATATCTGCGGACTGAAGGAACCTGAAAGCATAACCGAGGAAATTGATCCTGCTTTGCTCGGCACCATTCTGCATGAAACCATGAAAAACCTCTATAAGGGATTCGTTGGCAGGAAAGTTAATGCCTCATCAATAGGTACAATTCTTTCTTATAAGCCAACTATATTGAAAATAGTCAGCAGGACAATCAGGGAATTATTCAGCAGGGAAAATGATGCTGCCATTGCAGGTAACGAACTGATAGTCACTGAAGTACTGATGGTCTATATCGGAAGGATCCTTGAAGCTGATAAAATATTGTCACCATTCACCGTAGAGGACCTTGAAAGACCAGTCAGGTTCCCGGCCACTGTAGGAGAAGGGGAAAACATTATAAGGCTGTTGTCTGGTGGTAATATTGATCGTATTGACAGTAAGGATGGCGTAACAAGAATCGTGGATTATAAGACCGGGGCAATCGCTGATTCAATAAGTTCAATTGGTGATCTTTTCACTGAAGACAGGAAGAAAGGTTACGATGGCTGGCTACAGACATTGCTCTATTGCGAGGGCTACATCCATGAAAAGCCCGGTACGGTGGTTCGTCCGTCAGTTTATAAAGTAAAAAAAGCACCTGGCGAACACCTGACTGATATGCTGGTAATTAAAGAGAGTAAAGGTGAAGGGATACCGGTTGATGATTATAATACTGTAAGGCAGGAGTTTATGGAAGGTCTCAGATCGACAATCGGCAAAATATTCAATAGAAATGAGCCTTTTGCAATGACTGCTTCCGATGGATGGAATAAATGCTCTTATTGTCCTTATCGGGCATTGTGTTTAAGATAGCAATAACAACAGATTGTTTTTTTTTGTAATTTGGTGTTCAATTTTAAGCCAACCTGAATGAAAACCGGGTATAAAGACTACCATGTCGAAATTAAAAATGTCAAATTTATTGCTGACGACGGGAGAACCTGTCCGCGTACGGCGATAGTAACTTTCCATGATTCTAAAGGTAAAGTAATTGATAATGAGCTGTTTGGAGCCATTGAGGTAAGTGCAGTCTATGATCTTATAAAAGAGGGGAAAGATATAAACCTTGATAATTTTTTTATTTCCGATTTTTCCTTATCGTTTTTCAGAAGGCATAATAATATTAACAAAAAAGCTATTGTTCCGATCAAAAGCTTTTCTGCAAAAAATGCCTTTTTTGAATCGACAATATGTAACGATTTTTCACATGCTTCATTTGCAGATGGTGATGTCAGCTTTGACGGAACTCACTTTACTAAGGGCAGTGTATCTTTCACCGGGTGTGTATTCGGAAAAGGGAATGTGATATTTTCAAATACTTTTTTCAGAAATGGGAACATTGAATTTGCCGGATCATCATTTGGTGAAGGTGATTTCATGTTTAAAAATGCCGTAGTAAACGACGGGATTAAGGATTTTCAGGATATCCAGTTCGGGAACGGGGAAGTGAGTTTTGCAAATTCAGAATTCAATGGCGGAGAGCTCCTTTTTATAAATACCCGTTTCAACAGCGGCCGGTTTAATTTTAAAGTTGCACGGATAGCCGGAGGCAAGGTAGATTTTCATTATTCCGTTTTTGGAGATTGCGAAATAACGTTCGAAAGAACAGAATTCGGTAATAGCAGGGTTGACTTCAGGACTGTCGATTTCGGTTCAGGCAGGATAAACTTCAACAGGTCGGTCTTTGGTGACGGAGAGGTGGATTTTGAAGGAGCCTCATGCAAGGCAGGCAAGATACAGTTTAAAAAAGCAGAGATGGGAACAGGACCAAAACATTTCAACCTTATGGAGATGGATGACACTGAAATAAGTTTTGAAAGAACAAGTTTTGGAAATGGCGATGTTTCCTTCTATGAATCCAGGTTTCAAACCATATCACTTAAATCATGCCATCTCGATCATTATTTTGATCTGAGACTGGCAAAAGCCAAGCTCCTGGATATTTCAGATACTATCGTGCGTGATATTGTTGACCTTGAACCTTATGATTTTCCGGTTGATATAAAGATACTTGATATATCAGGAATGCGCCTGGTAGGCAAACTATATATCGACTGGGAGCAAAATAAATGCAAAGAGGTCATTATCAGGCAGGAAGAAACGACACTTAAGCAGAAAGCAGAACAATTCAGGATACTTAAGGAAAATTTCAGCAGTACCGGCAAATACTCCGATGAAGATAAAGCCTATGTAATGTTCAAACGGTATGAAGCGAGATCGTGGCTCACTAAACAGAAGGAAAAAGGAGGCTTTAGAAAAATCATGAGCTATGTGCCTCATGGATTCAAGTGGCTTGTTTTTGATGCAATGGGGCTATACGCAACAAATCCCGCGAGAGTTCTTATTTCAATGGCTGCAGGATACCTCCTGTTCAGCGTTATTTATACTCTAATGATCGTATTTACAAATGCAGATGTTGTATCCTCCACATCCGACCAGCTGGGAGTTGTTGCACGTTCATTTTACCACAGTGCAATAACTTTCTTTACAATAGGTTATGGTGACCATTATCCTTATGGAGCTGCCAGGGTTGTTTCAGCTATTGAAGGATTTATGGGTGTGTTCCTGATGTCTTACTTTACTGTTGCTTTTGTTAGAAAAGTCCTGAGATAGACATTATTTTTCCATCCCCCGCTTCAGTTTCAGTGCAGCCATTTTGATTGCCGTGACGGCAGCTTCATCACCCTTGTTTCCGCGTTTTCCCCCGGCCCTGTCAGCAGCCTGTTGATGAGTGTCAGCGGTAAGGACTCCGAAAATGAAAGGTATATTGTAACTGAGGTTGAGCTGAGTTATGCCCTGGGTCACTCCCTGGCAGATATAGTTAAAATGAGGAGTTTCGCCCCTGATGACGCACCCGAGGCAGATAACAGCATCAGGATCATTATTGTCAGCAAGAAGCTTTGCGCCCGATGTGAGCTCAAAGCTGCCGGGGACATGTTTTACTATTATGTTGTTTGCTTTTGCTCCGTGTTTTCTGAGGGTTTTTTCGGCACCATCCAGCAATGCCCATGTAACATCCCTGTTCCAGTCCGAAACAACAATCCCGAACCTCATTTCCCCGGCATCAGGAATGCTCTCCGGGTCATATTCTGATAAGTTGGCTGTGCCCATCCTGCTACATCAGAAGCTTAACGCGTGCTATATATTTTTCTATTGAAGATCCTTCAGTGCTTTCGGGATACTCCGTCTTTATTCTTTCATATAATTTAAGAGCTTCGCCGTATTTCCCGTCCATTTCATAAAGCTCACCGGCCTTCATTAGAAATAAAGGAGTGTTGAATGAGTTTGCGGCATATTCAGCCGCTTCAATGTATTTAGCAATACCTTTTTCAGTATCCCCCAGTTCAACCCAGGCATCACCTGTGGCGCCGATGGCTAGAGAACCCAGCACTTTATCCTTTTTCGAGTATTTTTCAAGAAGATCTATCGCATCCTGGTACTGGCCAAGTTGAAGAAAGCATATACCGGCACTGTACCGGGCAAGATTTCCCGACTTTGTAAATTTGTAATCATCGGTTATATCAAGGAATCCCAGGTAGTTACCGTCACCATACAAGGCCAGGTTAAGCGAATCCATCTCAAGATATCTTTCAGCCTGGTACATCTGCGACTGAGCTTCATCATTTCTCTTGTTAAGGTACATCTTCGCCAGCCAGAAGAGCCCGACAAGCACAACCACAGCACCTAGTATATACAGCAGTAATGTGTAATTCTGTTCCAGGAACTGCTCGGTTTTTGTCAGGGTCTGCTCAACATTCTTAAGCCCTTGCGGATTTTCTCCTTTATTCTTTGCCATATCAGTAATAAAATATTGACTTTAATTTTTACCACCGCAAAAGTAATTTTTTTCATCTTATTTAGAAACAATTACCTGAAAAAAAGGACATAATAACCATTTGAGATACAGAATTGAGAATAAGCCAGATAAAATTTTTAATCTGGTTTGCAATACTTTTCTTAACTTTATGCAGTATCAGAACCAGGATTTTATTAATTGAATTTCATTTTATTCAAACATTTGAGCCGTTGAGCCATTGCGCCTTTGTGCCTTTATGCCAATAATTATGTACCTCAAGAAGCTTTCCCTAACCAACTTTAAAAACTACGATCAGGTCGAACTTGACTTTTCACCGAAAATAAATTGTATTGTCGGCAATAACGGAGTTGGAAAGACGAATATCCTTGATGCCATTCACTACCTGTCGCTGACAAAGAGCTTTTTCAATAATATCGACAGTATAAGCATACGTCACGGGGAAGAATATTTCATAATTAACGGCACTTTTATGAGGGAAGGAGACGAAGACCAGATATATTGTGCATTTCAGAAGCAGAAACCGAAGGTATTGAAGAAGAACGGCAAAGAATACCAGAAGCTTTCTGATCATGTCGGCAAATATCCTGTTGTGATGATCTCTCCGGCTGATAATGCGTTGGTTTCGGAAGGAAGCGAAGAAAGGCGCAGGTTACTTAACAAGATAATCAGCCAGTACAATGCCGAATATCTCGATTCAGTGCTTAAGTACAGCAAGGCTCTTCAGCAGAGGAACAGGCTTCTCAAGGACTTCAAATCAACAGGAAGATTCGAAAGCGAAGCACTCTCAATGTGGGACTCACAACTGGTGAAATACGGCACCTATGTATTTAAGGAAAGAGATATTCTGGTAAACGAACTGATCCCGGTTTTCCAGGAACGCTATTCCATGATATCCTCCGGGAAGGAGAGGGTCAGGCTCTCCTACAGGTCTCACCTGTCAGAGGGTGATTTCGGTGAAGCCCTGATAAATTCGGTCAGCAAGGACCGCTTCCTCGAGTATACAACCATAGGCATTCATAAGGACGACCTGCATTTTGACATGAATGAGCATTCAGTGAAATCGCTTGGTTCACAGGGGCAGCAGAAATCTTTTCTTGTTGCCCTCAAGCTTGCAAAATTTGATTATATAAAGCATAAATCGGGCCATTCACCCATTCTCCTGCTTGATGACATTTTTGATAAATTTGATGCCGAGCGTGTTGAACAGATAATAAGGCTTGTCGGCAATCAGAGGTTCGGGCAGATATTCATTACCGATACTCACCAGAGCCGGCTGCATGAGATACTCTCATCACATAAAACCGACTACAGGCTTTTCAGGATCAATAATAACGCTGTTGAAGAGATAATAGAAAACGGGAAATCCGGAAAATGAGACGCCGCAAAACCATATCGCTGGCTGAGGCCATGAAGGATTACATAAAAGAAATGAACCTTGAAGGCAAGCTGAATGAGATTGGTCTCATCAACTCATGGGAAGAGACTGTAGGTAAGGCAATTGCCTCAAGAACATCAAAGATATATATCAGGGATCAGGTTCTCTATGTCCATCTTAATTCCTCTGTAGTCAGGAACGAACTGCTCATGCTCAGGCAGGCTCTGAAGGAAAAACTCAATGAAAAAGCGGGGAGTGAGGTCATTAAGGATATTGTTCTGAAATGAGCAGTTAACTGATTTCATAATTATTCCCTGTAATACTTATCAATTTTCTGAAGGATTTATGAGAATTGAAATGAAACTCATTTACGTCACTTGTTAACAGGATCCTTTTATTATTGATTTCAATCGTAACAGAAGAAGAATTATTCTTTTGAATGATAAAATCTGCAAGCAGCAACGCTTTCTCAATACCGTCACCGCACCTGAAGTTCCATACCTCATCAGGAAGGGCAAGCCTCTGTCCGTCATATATAGACTGGTCAGGCATTCCCTTCAGGATTTCATAAACCTCCTGAATGCTTTTCCCTTTCAGATCATTGAAGCATACCGGATTACGCTCAATGGCTGCTTTGATGAACGGCCACCAGTCAATCCTGTCCATCTGCCGGTAAACATACAGGGTCAAAAGTGACAGCTCCGATTTATCAATGCTGCCGAGTATTGTTCCGGTGATTTTATCCCTGTTGTCTTCAGCTGATATATCCGGAACGACAGTCTTAACATAATTCTTATGTTCATCCGGCAGCCTCGGATCAGTATAAATGAAATCTTCCAGATCTTTGAACATCTCATGGATCGTCTCCGGAGAAATCTGCCTATTGATCTTAATAAATTGATCCTCAATTACTTTTATACTCTTTCCCTGGTAATCCTCAATGATCTTTTCGACTTCATTCAGCATATTCTTGCCTGAGAGAGGGCTGAGATGAAATTCGTCACCCTCAATCTCCTTTATAAGCTGTGCACGTGTTTCGGCTGATACGTTGAATTTGCTTGTATGTTCATATTCGAACATTTTTTCAAGGGAAATATATCTCTTTTTACCTGAGCATTCGCACTCAAACTGGAAAAGTGATTTGTACTTTGATTTGAACCTAAGGAAGTTAATGAAGATCAGGTTTGTAAGATCAGTTGTCAGGAATTCCCTGAGCCTGGCTGAAAACAGACTATATGCTTTCCTGTCAATTGTTGCATCCCTGTTTATAATGTGGATATAACCTGAAATATGTGCAACAATTGTTACTTTTTCATTTTCAAGGGCTCTTCTTGCTTTTTCCGACAGGGAAGTGCCGTTATACCACATATTCCTGGTAACAATTCTGCGGTTGTTGGTAATCAGGCCTTCTTTTTCAGTGATGAAGTTTTGCGAATGAAGGGGAGTTGCAATGAGAAATATCTTTTCGAGAGGGATCCTTCCGATAACAAACATCACTGCCGCATAGAGGGCTGACAGTGAAACACATTCTCCGGCTCCGGTGGTGAAATTCTTTTTGTTCCTGAAAGCTGTCATCGCTTCAATAGTCTCTGTTTTCCAGTACGGGATCACATCGGAGTTATACTTGTCAAGCCCGAAATGCTTCCGGATATCAATATCAAAATAGTATTTGTCGCCCTCATAGCCGAAAAGCGCATTTGACTGCCTCAGATGCTCCATGTCAAAGAATTCCCTGAACCTTTCAATCTCCCTGCTTTTGGTTGTGAGCCCCCATGTTGCGAGATCAAGGTTGAATACATAGTTTTGGATTATAAACTGCTTTATCCTGTTTACCTTGTATATGAAGCCCCTCTTTTCAATATCCTTAAACCAGGGATCCCTTCGCCATTCCCAGATAATGGGTGACATTATATTGGCAAGCACCAGGGGATAAAAAAGCTCCGGAAAAATGAAGATCTCCATATCGGAAAGCGTAAATGCAGAGGAATACTTCTCGAGAGTTTTCCTGTCAGAAAAGTCTTTAGTTATTGTCGGATGCATACTGGCTATAAGTATCTTTCAGAAGTTGAAAAAAAGAAATCAGATTCTCTCCGGGCGTTTTCGTCACTGTCAGAACCATGAACGGCATTCATCTGTACCGAAATAGCATATAATTTTCTGATCGTGCCCGGCTCCGCCTTTACAGGATCTGTGGCTCCTATAAGCTTTCTGAACTCTTCAACGGCATTTTCATGCCTGAGGATCATTACAAATACAGGCCCGGAAGTCATGAACTCAACAAGACTTTCAAAAAATGGTTTACCCCTGTGAACCTCATAGAACGACTCAGCCTGCTGCAGAGTCATCCTTACCATTTTCATTGCAACAATTTCAAATCCCGCTTCATTTATCATGGCAAGTATCGGACCGGCTTTCCCTGTCCTCATTGCATTCGGCTTTATGATGGAAAAAGTAATATCACCGTTCATATTTCGTTTTTTTGTAATTAGACATCCGGATTTTGCCTTCAGGAATATTGTTTATCTTTACGATCTTGAAAAAACAGCAGTAAAAGTGGCAGAATTATCCAAATATACAAAGGAATTATCAAAACTTTTTTCCACCCGGGAAAATATCCTGCTGATCTGTCATATCAATCCTGATGGAGATGCTATTGGTTCTCAACTAGCTCTCTATCACTACCTTATGTCAAAAGGGAAACAGGCTGGAATGATTTCTCCAAATAACCTGCAGGAATTTCTGAAGTGGATGGATGGGATAGACAAGATCAGTATTTTCGTAAGGCAGAGGGAAAAATGCAAAAGGCTGATTGAAGAAGCAGACCTTATCATTATGCTCGATTTCAATCAGCCCGACAGGCTTGGGGAAGCCGAAAATCTTGTTGCTGCATCCAAAGCCGTGAAGGTAGTCATTGACCATCATCTTGATCCGCATAATTTTGCTGACCTGCTGATTTCAGATCCTTCAAAATGCTCCACATCCGAACTTATTCATGATCTGATAACGGAAATCAATGGTGGCCGCCTGATGAGCAAGCCTTATGCCGAAGCGCTTTATGTCGGAATCATAACTGATACGGGTAACTTCGAACATGGTTCATATTCAGGTTCTACTTTCAGAATGGTTGCAAACCTTCTTGAAAACGGTATAGAAAAGGAAAAAATACATAACCTGGTATATAATAATTTCTCTTCCGACAGGATGAGGCTCCAGGGATTTGCCCTGAACCAAAGGATGGTCGTTTTGCCGGAATACCAGACTGCATATATTTATCTTACCAGGAAGGATCTCGCTGACTATAATTATGTAAAAGGCGATTCCGAAGGCTTCGTCAACATGCCTCTTTCAATGAAGGGAATAATCTTTACAGCGCTGTTCATTGAAAAAGACGGATTCATAAAGCTCTCATTCCGCTCAAAAGGCGATTTCCCTGCAAATAAATTTGCTTCAGAATATTTTTATGGAGGAGGCCATATGAATGCCTCCGGAGGAGATTATCCTGATACGCTTGAAAATACAATTGCATTTTTCCTGAAAGTCCTGAAGGATTTTTATGCAGGATACAATCAGAATAAAGGATGATATTGAGAGTTATTCCTATATTATTTATGTTGTCAGTAATGGTTTCCTGCAATTCGGGTCAGGAACAGCCAGGGAAACAGTCCGGACCCGGGAAGAAGGAGATGGCTGAACTGAACAAATACATGGTTCAGAAAGACAGGGAAAGGATTGAGAACTATATTGAGAGGAAAGGACTTGAAATGACTGAATCTCCGACAGGATTATGGTACCTGATAAAGAAGGAGGGAAGCGGCAGCTATTTTAAGGATAATGACCGGATTGTGATGGAATATGAATGTTACCTCCTTGACGGCACGAATTGTTATTCCTCCGGGGAATCCGGTCCTAAGGAGGTCATATTGGGAAGAAGTGCTATGGAAGCCGGATTGAACCAGGGACTGAGGATGCTGAAGCCGGGAGGTGAAGCGATTTTTATCCTTCCGCCGTTCCTGGCTTACGGACTTACAGGTGACGGGAATAAAATACCATCACGGGCTGTCATAGTATATAATATCAAAATAGTGAACAACCGTTAACCTGTGGAATGATTTTTGAGGTATAAAATGAAATATAACTATAATTATGGTATTGATAAATAAAAATTTAAGACTATTTGTAATTGCAGGTATTATGCTGGTTTCCATTACTTCATGCCTTTCAACGAAAAAATATGAAAAGGAGGAAAAGGAGAAAATACAGTCTTACCTGTCGTCGCATCCTGATCTGACCTTTCATCACAAGGAGAGCGGGTTATATTATCTCGATGTTGTTGTGGGAACCGGTGTCCATCCGGTAGCTCACGATACTGCTTATATAATGTGCACAGCCAAATATCTTAATGATGTAACATATCTCACTAATGTGGGCACGACTGATACACTTATCAGCCCTGTAAATGAAGGATACCTGATCCCGGGATTTGATGAAGCAATTACATATATGAATGAAGGCGGAAAATCAAAATTTATTGTTCCTTCATACCTGGGTTTTGGAAATTCCGGATATAGTTTTCCGGCTTACACACCCCTGGTTTTTGAAGCTGACCTTATAAGAGTAAAGGCAGGACCGGGGGCAAGATAACTTTATTGTAAAACAAATATTACCGGTCTGTTCCTAAGCGCCGGGATATCCATTTTCCATTCCGATATTTTCAATGTTCTGATCGATTCGCCGGGCAGGGTGATATCGGCAGCGATACACAGCAGGGTATTCTTGTTGCAGGCTGTAAGGATTGATTCGAGCATTACCTGGTTCCTGTAAGGCGCCTCCATGAAAATCTGCGAATACCCTTCCTGTGCCTTCTTTTCAAGCTGCCTGAGTCTTGCTGCTCTTTCTGCCGGCTTGACGGGAAGATAACCGTTGAACGAAAAATTCTGGCCGTTCATACCGGACGCTATCAGTGCCATAATGATGGAAGAGGGACCTGAAAGGGGAGAGACAGTGATTTTTCTAAGGTGTGCAGCTGCAATTACTTTTGCACCGGGATCAGCTATACCTGGTAGACCTGCTTCGCTCATCACACCCATATCATTTCCATTTAAAGCCGGTTCAAGGAAATTCACAATTTCCGATTCCACCGAATGTTCATTTAATTCAAAGAACATGCAGTCATCAACCGGAAATTTCTTGTCAATAAGCCTTAAATACCTCCTGGCGCTTCGCAGATCTTCAACAATGAAGTGTCTGAGCCGCCTGGTGATTTTCAGCGCTTTTTCGGGGATGACATCTGCATAATTGTCTCCTCCGAGCGTTACCGGTATTAGCCAGATCCTGCCCTTCACTTTTTTGTTTACCAAATATAACAAATTAACGCTAACCTTTATGTGCAACAAAAAAGCAGTTACTATTGGCTGTCTTGGTTTTTTAATATAGGTTTGCCGGGAAATAGTTTTAAAGTGAAGATAACATTCCTTGGTACCGGTACATCACAGGGCGTTCCTGTAATAGCCTGTGAATGTGCAGTATGTCTTTCTAAAGATCAGCGCGACAAAAGATTAAGAACATCTCTTCTTCTTGAGACCGGAAAAACAGTTCTGCTCTTTGATGCCGGTCCTGATTTCCGCCAGCAGATGCTAATGGAACACGTCAGGAAGCTGGATGCTATCATACTTACACATGAACATAAAGATCATATTGCCGGGATGGATGATGTGCGGGCATTCAATTACAAAAGCCAGGATGCAATTGATGTATATGCTGAAGAACGGGTACAGGAAGCAATAAAAAGGGAATTTGCGTATGTTTTTTCTGAAAAAAGGTATCCCGGAATACCTCAGATGAGACTGAACCTGATTCCGGATTACGGTTTTAAGATCAGGGAGATCGAAATATTACCCGTCAGAGTACGCCACATGAACCTTGAGATCTACGGTTTCAGGATCGGTAATTTTGCCTATATAACCGATGCAAGTTATATACCTGAAGAAAGCAAGGAAAAACTGATCGGTGTCAAGTATCTGGTCATTAATGCCTTAAGAAAGCAGAAGCATATATCTCATTTTAACCTGAAGGAAGCGATGGATTTCATCAGGGAAATATCACCGAAGAAGGCCTTTATTACGCACATCAGCCACCAGATGGGTTTGTATGAACATGTTGAGAAGGAGCTTCCTCCGGGAATCATGCTTGCGTATGACGGGCTGAGCCTTGAGTATGATGATTGAGGCCGGGACTATTTTTTTTTATGACTTCTTGTGAGCTTTTTCTGATACCCGGTAGAAAAATAAAATTTGTTTCTGCCAAGCTGCGATGTATTGACCCTTGATGCTCTCGCCCTTTTCTTCTGGAACGGATTCTGCCTGGCAGGAGCACAACCTGTTATGACTGCAATAAAAGTAAGAAGGAGAAGAAATTTTACTATTCTGAGAGTTTTAAACATTGACACTTCAGGTTTACATATCAGTCATAAAAATATAAATTAATTGCTTAATAAAAAATGACGGTTCGCACGCTTCAGTGAGACGGGATGGAAACAATTTTTTAAATGCTTCATGTGTTTCAAATTACGGCAAAGTTTTTGTACTTTTCTATCCTGGTTTGTTGACTTTACTGAGTTTAGATCTTCTAATAAGTTAAAATATGTCACATTATATCTGTTTATCCGGAATAGGAATGTTTAGGAGGTTCCGGAACTTATTCATAATCTTATTGTTACTCCCGGGCTCCGTTTTCTCGCAGAAAATTGTCAGTATCACGACAGCAGATGCTCAGGGACTTCAAGCCGGGAAAATAACTCTCCCTGACGGTATAATACTTAATATAAACGGAAACAAACCAATGTTTAGTTTCCTCCTTGATGGAAAATATTTCACTTCTGCTGATATTAATGCTGTCATACAGAATGGTTCCCATGTTCAGTCTTTCGGAGGAGGGCTGAAGGTAACCTCTGTGATTGGGAACAAGACTACAGATGACTGGTCATCTGAGATAATATTTGAAAACAATGGTCCGGATACCGTTTCCCTTAGCAATGTTGTTCCTTTCGGAGAAGATTCTTCCTCAGTTCATATCACCGGATACGGATCTCCCGATCTTGCGCGGGCACGCCTGTTCCGCCAGGGTTACAGACCTGTAAGGGTCATCCTCCCTGATAATGCCTGGGAAATGGGATATTCTTCATTCACTGCAGATCAGGGTTATTCGGTGTGCGCAATTGCCAGGCGCCAAAAGACTGAAGGAGGCCAGAGAAAAAGATATGAAACACTCCTTCCCCCGAAATCGAAAGTATCCTATTTAATTCATGCAAACGTTTTCAGGGGAG
>CAYNGW010000020.1:0-18752 GCA_964396955.1 uncultured Rikenellaceae bacterium
CAACTGGATGTTGCCGTCGAAATCTGACTTTAAATAATCTTCTTTTTTTCAACTCATCCCACATAATCCTTTCAGCATAAGTCATATTATTTCTTAATTCATGTGCCTTTTTAAAAATATTCCTATTAGCACCATAGAACATGTTCCTCTCAATAACTCTTGATCTCATTATTTAGTAAATGCAGCGAATTATTCAAAAATACATATTTTCTATTGTTTAAAGAATACTTACAATCCTAATATAAATCTTCTCCAATCATATTTATTACTTATGGGTTTATAGCCCCCCTTCAGGGGGGTTGGGGGGTCTTACATATTCAGGGGGCCGGGGGGGGTGGGTACATGTGATTAATAGTAAGGGGAGTATTATACTTTTTTTTCGTAATTTAGATTATTTAAAATCCTCAATCTTTCCGTCCATGAAAGCTTTAAAACCATTTCTTCTTTTTCTTGCCATTCTTCTCGTAATATCCTGCAAACCAAAGGATAAGCCTTTACTGAAACATCTTCCCGGCAAAGTCCCGGAAGTATCTGAAATCATCCTTCCGCTGGATAAGGGCTTCAGTGAATACATCACAGGATATACATCAGGTATCGTTCCGGCCAATTCTGTGATTGAGATCCGTTTCACTCCTGAGTTTGCAGAAAAAGCCGGCAAGCAGACACCGGCCGGATTATTCGTTTTTGAGCCATTTATAAAGGGCAAAACCGAATGGACCGACGAAACTACACTCGTATTTACCCCTGCAAAGCTTCTCGATCCCGGGAAAACTTATTCAGGAGTGCTGAACCTTTCCAGGCTCGGTGAAGTGAATGAGCGGTTGAAGGTTTTTCCAATAAGAATACAAACACTTAAGAAAGATTTCAGCATTACTACCGGCTTCCTTGAATGTCCCCCTGGTGAAGAAAATTCATACATTCTTAATGGTGAACTGGTTGCATCGGATTTCATTGAAGAAGCAGAAGTGGAAACGTATGTTGAGGCAAAGCTCGGAAAAAGGAAAATGGAGCTCGCCTGGGATCATTCCGGCGGCTTCATCCATAAATTCACTGTTTCAGATATTCCCCGCACAGACAGGACACAGGAGCTGATTCTCTCATGGGATGGAAGTGCCTCCGGTGTGAAACAAAAAGGTTCTTCGGTCATCATGATCCCATCCTCAGCGGAGTTCAGCGTGCTGGATGTAAAATCCTCCGGAGGAGAAAATCCGAGGATAGATGTGATATTTTCAGATCCTGTCGATGCATCACAGGAACTGGATGGCCTGATTTATGTTCAACCTTCATCCGAGACTTCCATCACTGTCAACTCCAATATCGTCAGTCTTCTTCCTTCAAATGTTTCGGGGCGGGAAGTTGCTCTTATTGTTGAATCTTCAGTAAAAAACAACCGGGGAGCCGGACTTATCTCCTCGTTTTCCACAAAAATTGATTTTACGGCTGTCAATCCCGGAATCATGTTTACTGGTGACGGCGTTATTCTTCCCTCATCTCAGAATCTTATTTTCCCTTTCAAAGCAACTAACCTGAAAGCTGTTGATCTCAGGATCATCAAGATATTTGAGAATAACCTCCCCTATTTCCTCCAGGAGAGTAATCTGAATACCGGTTATTATATCAAGCGGTTTGGACGTCCTGTTTATTCAGGAAGGGTTGACCTGATCTCCGGAACGGGAACGGGCAGCGGAACATGGAATCTTTATACTATTGATCTTGCTGATTATATTGAAGTTGAACCCGGTATCCTGTATAAGATACAGCTTTCCATGAGAAGGTCATATTCGCTCTATCCGTGTGTTTCCCAGGAGCTTGATACCAGATATGAAGAACTCCTTCAGCAGTCACAGGACATAAGCCGTGATCTGTGGGACGACAGTGACGATTATTATGAAGACAGTGAGAATTACCTTTATTATTCGTACGGCTTTCTCTGGGAGGATCGGGATGATCCGTGCAAAGACGCATTCTATAGTCCCGATAAAAATATCTCGCGTAATATTCTTGCTTCAAATCTTGGACTAATAGCAAAAAAAGGAGAGGATAATGTTCTGCACATAATGGTAAACGATCTCCTGACTGCCATGCCTGTAAGCGAGGCTGAAATTAAGGTTTATGACTATCAGATGCAGATAATAGTAACCGGAAACTCCGATCAGGATGGTTATGCTTCATTTTACTGCGGAAGAAAGCCCTTCCTGGTAATTGTTAAGAAAGACAAGGATCGCAATTATCTGAAAGTCAATGATGGTTCTTCGCTTTCACTAAGTTCATTTGATGTGTCAGGTACAAAACCTGAGAACGGTATTAAGGCTTTTATCTATGGAGAAAGAGATGTATGGCGGCCCGGAGATTCAATTTTCCTTTCTGTCTTTATTAAGGATATGAAGAACGATCTCCCGCCTGATCATCCCGTACAATTCGAGCTTATCAATCCTCTTGAACAAAGAGTTGATAACCAGATACATAAGCAGGAGGGAAACAATTTGCTGATTTTCACGACCAAAACATCACCTGATGCCGTCACAGGGAATTACAGCGCCCGTTTTAATATTGGCGGAGCTTCGTTTACCAAACGCATCAGGATTGAAACAATCAAGCCAAACAGGCTTAAACCGGATCTGAAATTCCCCTCGGATATCCTTGGCGGTTCATTAAGCGGAGCAACAGGAACCCTGAATGTCAAATGGCTTAACGGATCCGTTGCCAGGAATCTAAAGACATCCGTTGACTACATCCTGAGACATACAAAGACAGAATTTGAAAAATACAGCCAGTATGTTTTTGATGATCCGGCAAGTGAATTCTGGTCAGAATCAGTGAATATTTTTGATAATACAATTGACGAGAACGGAAACGCAGTGATAAGGTTTGATCCGGGCGATGATTTAAATGCTCCGGGGATGCTGAACGCGGTTTTCACGGTTAAAGTGCAGGAACAGGGCGGTGATGAAAGTATTACGCAGGCTGCTTACAAATATGCACCATATCCTGTTTTTGCAGGGATCAATCTGCCCGGACTCAAGGGGAAAAGCAGGATGCTGTTCACGGATGAGGATATTGATGTAAAAGTGGTCACCGTGGATGAAGAGGGCAAACCTGTGAGGTCGGAAGTTGAAATGACCGTTTACAAGCTGTCTTACAGATGGTGGTGGGAGTCAGATGAAGAAAACCTTGCATATTATATCTCAAACCAGATCTATAAACCTGTCGTCAGAAAAACTATCACAACATCGGGCGGAGAAAGCAGTTTCACTTTCAATATAAATAAAAGTGAATGGGGACGTTACCTTGTACGTGCCACTACCCCCGAAGGTCATTCCACCGGCAAAATGGTGCTTATTGACTGGCCATGGGAATATGGCATGAAAGGCAATGCTGAAGGTGCCACTCTTCTTGCAGTCACCACCGACAAGGAAAAATATAATCCCGGGGATGAGATCAGACTTTCATTCCCGACTCCTGAAAATGCAAGAGCTATTGTTACTCTTGAAAATGCTACAGGGATAGTTGATGAAATACGGGTTCCCACATTAAAGGCAAACACTGAGGTGAAGTTTAAGGCTACTCCTGAAATGGCACCCAATGTTTATGCCTATGTGTCTGTAATACAGCCTCACAGCCAGACAATTAACGATATGCCTGTCAGGCTTTACGGGATTGTTCCCGTTATGGTTGAGGATCCGGGGACAAGGCTTTCTCCGCAGATCAGTATGCCTGACGAGATCCGGTCCCGGAAACCTTTTGAAATAAAGGTCTCGGAAGCTAACCGGAACCCTATGACCTATACAGTTGCTGTGGTAGATGAAGGATTGCTCGATATCACCGGGTTCAGGACACCTGATCCCTGGAATTATTTTTATGCCCGCGAAGCCCTTGGGGTTCAGACCTGGGATATTTATGACTATGTTCTTGGCGCCTTCGGAGGAACTCTTGAGAGGATATTTGCAATAGGCGGGGATGAAGCGGTTGTTGACAAGACTGCAAATAAAGCGCAGAGATTTATTCCGGTTGTCAAATTTCTGGGACCCTTTACTCTCGAGGCAGGAAAAACAAACTCCCATACAATTACTCTCCCTCAGTATACGGGATCTGTGAGAACAATGGTGATAGCTGGCAGTAACAGGGCGTTCGGCGCTGCTGAAAAAGCGGTGCTTGTCAGGGATCCTCTGATGGTACTTGTCACTGCACCAAGAGTTATAAGTCCGGGTGAGGAAGCAGCACTGCCGGTAACACTCTTCATACAGAAAGATAACATAAGGGATATCACAGTGAAGGCAGAAGGGAATGATCTTGTAAGTTTTAAAGAAAGTATAAAGAATATAACAGCATCCGGTCCTGGAGAAAAAGATACCGGGTTTACATTTATTGCAGGAGAAAAAACAGGTGTTGCAAAAATCAAAGTAACGGCATCAGGAGGTGGAGAAACATCAGTTTATGAGATGGAGATTGAAGTAAGAAGCCCTAATCCTTCTGAAATACGGGCTGAACTGAAGGTCCTAAGGCCGGGAGAAAAATGGGAGACGACTTTCAAGCCTTTCGGCATTGATGGTTCCGGTTCAGCTCGCCTTGAAATGTCAACCTTGCCTTCAATCAGCCTTGAGAAACGAATGGACTACCTGCTGAATTATCCGCACGGTTGCTCTGAGCAGGTAACGTCCTGCGCGTTTCCGCAGCTATGGCTGAAAGATATTGCAGACAATGATGCCGGAGTGGCAGAAAAAAGTTCATCCAACATCAAAAAAGCCATTAATAAGCTGATATCCAGACAGATGATTAATGGAGGCATTGTCATGTGGCCAGGATCATACCAGGCAGATAACTGGATAACCTCATATACCGGACATTTTATGCTGGAAGCTGAGCGTCTCGGATACAATATCACCTCAGGATTTAAACAGAAATGGATCAGCTACCAGAAAAAAACAGCCCAGGAGTGGCGTTATGATACAAGGCATAAGCAATCTGCAAATGACCAGGCATACCGGCTCTTTACCCTTGCTCTTGCCGGACAGCCTGAAAAAGGAGCAATGAACAGGTTGAGGGAATCGGCAGAAATTCCGCAGCTGTCAAGATGGTTCCTGGCAGCGGCATATGCCACAACAGGAAGGCCTGAAGCAGCCGGCGATCTGCTTGATATGAGAAGTATTACGACTGAGCCCGAATATCATTACTATTACTATGGAAGTCCAATCCGTGATAAAGCCATAATACTGTACACGCTTACTCTCATGAAGAATGAGGAACAGGCTCTTGTCATTCTTAAGGAGATCTGCGACAACATCAGTCAGGATACATGGTACAGCACCCAATCGCTGGCATGGGGCCTGTTCTCATATATGAAATGGATTAATATGCTTCCATCAGATAAAGACAGCCAGGCAAAGGTTAATATCAGCTTTAACGGAGAAAAATCGGACCAGATCATCCGGCAAAAGCAATTATTTTCAAAAGATCTGAAGATAATAAGCGATGTTAATTCTCTGTCAGTGGAGAACAGCTCTGAAAGTCCGGTTTATGTAACTCTTGTCAGGAAAGGAATACCCCTGCGCTCTGATGTCACAAGGGAGGAGAAGGGATTAAAAATGGAAATTGATTACATGGATATGGATCTGAGACCTTTAGATCATAAAAACCTTGTTCAGGGCACTGACTTCATGATGGTCGTGACGGTCACCAACAGTACTTTCTCGAGAGTTGAAAACATAGCTCTTACCGAAATGGTGCCATCAGGCTGGGAGATTCAGAATACCCGCCTTTTTGAAGCGGACTGGGGCATTAAGGAAAGTACCTTTGATTACCGCGATTTCAGGGATGACAGGGTCAACACCTATTTCACTCTTAACCAGTCTGAAAAGAAGACGTTTGTCCTTATCCTGAATGCCGCCTACAAAGGGAATTATTTCCAGCCCTCAGTATGGTGTGAGGCAATGTACACTGAAAACTGCTACGCAAGGCTTCCGGGGACACCGGTTACCGTAAGAGGAGAATAAATTGAGCGGAAAAACCAAAAAAATATTAATGGCTGCCGGAGTATTGATTGCTCCGGTTTTGCTTTCCCCGTTCCCGGAATTCAGGGCGCCATTATCAACGGTTGTCGAAGCAAAAGACGGAACTTTGCTTGGCGCCCGCATCGCTGATGACGGTCAATGGAGATTTCCCGGATATGATGAGGTCCCTGTTAAATTTGAAAAAGCCCTTCTCACCTTTGAGGATAAATACTTTTACTGGCATCCGGGAATAAACCCGGTTTCGCTTTTCAGGGCATTCAGGGATAATCTTGATGCGGGGAGGATTGTGAGCGGCGGAAGCACAATTACAATGCAGGTCGCACGCATTTCACAGGGGAACAGGCCCCGTACCTATCCTCAAAAGTTTATCGAGATTCTATCCGCTGTAAAGCTTGAATTGTTCCGGTCAAAGAAAACCATCCTGAAAATGTATGCTGCCAACGCACCATTTGGCGGCAATATTGTCGGGCTGGAAGCTGCAACCTGGCGGTACCTTGGAAAATCGTCAGAGGATATGACATGGGCAGAGGCAGCTGCACTTGCCATTCTGCCGAACTCACCATCACTTGTTTTTCCCGGCAGGAACCAGGAAATACTTAAAATGAGGCGTGATGATCTTCTGAGAAATCTTTACGGGAGAGGATGTTTTGATTCCATTACCCTGGTACTTGCCCTTGATGAACCTCTTCCCGGAGAACCAAAGCCTTTGCCTTCCGGAGCACCTCATCTGACAGATTATTTCTTTCTGATTAACAGAGGCGAAAGGATCAGGACTGCAATTAATCCTGAGATACAGGAGAGGGCAACGGAGATCATTAATATTCATCAGAAGGATTTATCAGGGAATTTCATTAATAATTCAGCCTGTTTGATAGTAGAAGTCCGTACCGGAGAAGTGCTGGCATATGTAGGGAACAGCATGACTGAAGATTCTGAGGAGCATGGAGGAGATGTTGATATAGTAAGGTCATATCGCAGTACCGGCAGTATCCTGAAACCGATTCTCTATGCAGGAATGCAGAAATCCGGAGAAATTCTTCCAAACACACTTATTGCTGATATACCCACGCGATTCCCGGGCTTTTCGCCAAAGAATTTTGATCTTGGCTTCAATGGCGCGGTTCCCGCCTCATTCGCTCTCTCACAGTCACTGAATATCCCTGCCGTCAGGCTGCTCCAGAAATATAGTCCTGAACGTCTTCTTGATCTTCTGCAAAAAACCGGATTCACATCTTTCGAAAATCCTGCCGATTATTATGGATTATCCCTTATTTTAGGCGGCGGGGAGGTTTCTTTATTGGAACTGACTGGCGTATATGCTTCATTGTCAAGAGTTTTGAGCAGATATAACAATGAAAGAAAATACTATAAAGAAGATTATCATTCTCCTGTTCTGGTACCTCAGGCTGCATTTCTTGTTGAAGGAACTGAAGATCCCGATCCTCCTCTTTCAGCTTCATCAATATGGCTGACCTATGAGGCTTTAAAGAAAGTCAACAGGCCCGGGAGTGAAGCCGGCTGGCAGTATTTCTCCTCCTCACCCAACATTGCCTGGAAAACCGGGACCAGCTTCGGTTTCCGCGATGCATGGGCAGTCGGAACAACTCCGGATTATGTAGTTGGTGTCTGGGCCGGTAATGCAGGTGGTGAGGGAAGGCCCGGCCTGACAGGAATCACAGCTGCAGCTCCCATACTTTTTGACCTGGTCAATATGATGGGAAACGGTGAATGGTTTAATAAACCCGCAGACGAAATGACAATGATCAAAGTGTGTTCTCAAAGCGGTTTCAGGGCCGGCCCTGATTGTCCTGACACCGAAGAGATATACGCCTGTGAAAATGGCTTAAGAAGTGAAGCCTGTCCGTGGCACAGGATAATTCATCTTGATAAGAGCGGGACCAGGCAGGTCAATGCAGATTGTGTTCCCGTGACCGGGATCAGGAATGAGCAATGGTTTGTTTTGCCGCCTGCCATGGAATATTTTTACAGGCAGAAACATCCTGAATATAAGGTTCTTCCGCCGTATGCACCGGGTTGTTCGGCAGATAAGAGCATTGCTGTTATGGAGTTTATTTATCCATCTCATGGCATTAAAATTTTCATCCCGCGCGATCAGACCGGCCTTCAGACAAGGATAATTCCTGAAGTGGCACACCGTAATCCGTCAAAAAAGATCTTCTGGCATCTTGATGAAGAATATATCGGAACCACAAAATTCATTCATCAGATTGAGATCCTTGCGGAACCCGGGAATCATGTTTTGACAGCAGTTGATGAAGACGGGAATAGTATTAAAAGTGGATTTAGCATAACCGGCAAATCTGAATAGTTAGTTCCTTAGTGCTCTTTTTGATTTTCCTTCGTGTCCTTTGTGGTTAATCTTTTTTTAACCACGAAGAGCATAAAGTTCACACTAAGGACACAAAGGAATTATGTAATTTTACGCGCATGAATTACCCAGGTTCTGATGAGCTTTTTCCTGTTGTGGATGAACATGGCAATGAAATCTCTGTTGCGCTGCGTACTATTTGCCATGACGGAAAGAGCAAACTTCTTCATCCCGTTGTTCATCTTCATCTTATCAACGGTGCAGGCGATCTTTTCCTGCAAAAACGGGCTATGACAAAAGATCTTCTTCCCGGGAAATGGGATACTTCAGTTGGCGGCCATTTAAGTCCCGGAGAGAGCGTTGAAGAGGCACTGAAAAGAGAAGCACTCGAGGAACTTGGATTGAAGAACTTTAAATTTTAGCTAATTAAGAAATATATCTGGGAATCACCTCGGGAAAGGGAGTTTGTATATTCATTTACAGGCAGCTCTGAAGACAACCCCGTGATAAATTCCGGGGAAATCGATGATGGCAGATACTGGACCATACAGGAGATTAAGGAAACTATAGGGAAAGAGATTTTCACACCTAATTTTGAAAAGGAATTTAATATACTTCCAATTCATGATTAAGGATGGCTTACAGGAGCCTTAACTGAAGAACAATATGCTAAATATCAGCATGCTTAATATCATTGTTTTTACTAATGAATTGTATCTTTGTGTATAGTTGGTTGTTTTTAAGTCTGTTAGAATGAAAATTGATAAAATCTTCCCTTTCCCGGGGATGATCTGTTTTTTTACGGTCTTTTCATGGATCTCTTCATGCACTCATAATGCTGATCTCAGAATTATCCCGGAAATTTGTTTCGAAAAGGATGTTCTTCCTGTTTTCCTGAACAGTTGTGCTATTTCCGGATGCCATGACGGCTCAGGAGAATCGGATCTTATTCTTACCGGTTATGTGCCGATAAGTCATGCAGTTGAATCCGGCAAGCCTTATGCAAGCGAAATCTATAAAGCAATTATTGCAACATCCGGTGAAAATAAAATGCCGCCGGATCAGCCTTTATCTCTCGATAACAGAACAGTAATCAGGTTATGGATTGAACAGGGTGCCCGCCTTACCACGTGTCCTGAGACTTCAGGACAAGATCCGGGATACTTCAATCCATTCGCTTGTTTTTCGCGTGATATACTCCCGGTGCTTGTATCGCGCTGTGCAACCCCCGGGTGCCATGATGCAATTACACACAGGGAGGGATATGTTTTTTCAAGTTACAGTACAACGATGACAACTGTGACTCCCGGGGACCCTGCAGACAGTAAAATTTATGAGGTAATTAAGTTCGAAACAGGCGATAGTAAAATGCCGCCCCTGAATATGCCGCAGCTTACAGCAGCTGAGATTGATTCCATTGCAGCATGGATAAGCTATGGAGCCCCTGATCAGTTTTGTGGTGAAGCATGCGACACTGTCAGCCCTATAACATACTCGGGGACAATATGGCCTGTAATGCAAATGTCATGTTTCGGCTGTCATAGCGGTGCATCCCCATCAGGCGGTGTGTCGCTGGCAAATTATGCTAATGTAGCTGCGTCTGCTGCAAACGGATCATTGCTGAATTCCCTGAAAGGGATCGGTGTGACAAAAATGCCCCCGGGAGGTTCTTTTTCCGATTGCAGGATCAGACAATTTGAGATCTGGATAAACAACGGATATTCGAATAACTAGTATGAAACGGTTGCTGCCGGTAATTATAGCATTTGTTACTATTTTAGTAATCTCCATATCTTGTTACTATGATAATGAGGAAGCCTTGTATCCCTCTTTGACTTCATCATGTGATACAATCTCTGTCACATTCAGCGGGAAAATTGCACCCATTCTGGCGAACAATTGTCTTTCCTGCCATTCGAATACAACAGCTGCCAGCGCCGGGAACAATATTCGTCTTGAAGATTATGCTGACGTAAAAGCAAGAACAACGGCTATTGCCGGATCTGTCAAGCATACCGGCACTTATTCTCCAATGCCCAAGAACGGGGGAAGACTGAATACGTGTTTGATCACGCAGTTCGATATCTGGGTAAAGAACGGAGCCCCCAATGACTGATTAAAAGCTTAAATTCTTAATATGAGACTGTTTTCCGTAGTAATTTTGTTATTGTTGTCCTTCCCGGGTCTCTTTGCCCAGGATGACCTGATGAATCTACTGGAAGAAAAAATGCCTCCCGAAGTAAATTATACCACAGCCACTTTCAAATCCTCAAGGGTCATGAATGGTCATTCTATCGAGCATATGCCGTCCGGGCAGCTCGATTTCAGGATATCTCACCGGTTTGGAACTATTAATTCAGGTCTTTATGAATTTTTCGGCCTTGATAATTCAAACGTCCATTTTAGTCTGGAGTATGGGATTTTTGACTGGCTGATGATAGGAGCCGGAAGAGGTACATATGAAAAAACCTATGACGGATTTGCCAAATTCACGATTTTGAGACAGTCGTCAGGGGCCAAAGTCATGCCTGTTTCCGTTTCATATTTTACATCTTTTGCGGCAACGGCAATTAAATGGTCTGATACAAGCAGGACCAATTATTTTTCATCAAGGTTTTCTTTTGTACATCAGCTTCTTGTGGCAAGGAAAATAAGCCCGTCGTTTTCAGTACAGCTTGCACCAACTTTTGTGCACCGTAATCTTGTCGCTACGGAGCTTGATCCCAATGATCTTTATGCCATCGGTGCTGGGGGAAGAATGAAAATCACAAAACGAATAAGCTTCAATGCCGAGTATTATTATCTGCTGAATCCGAAATCGTACATGAGCCAGGACATCTTCAATCCTCTCTCTCTTGGCTTTGATATAGAAACCGGCGGACATGTCTTTCAGCTGATCTTCACAAATTCGCTGGCAATGACAGAAAAAGGATTCATAGGCGAAACCACAGGCAGCTGGCTAAAGGGGGATATACATTTCGGATTCAATATTTCCAGAGTTTTTACTCTTAAGAAATGAACCGCCAAAACAAAACTGTACATTAATTGTTAAACAATAAAAACAATATGAAACATGCTGTTTTATTTTTTGCTCTGACATTTCTGTTCTTTGCAGTTAATGCTCAGAAATTCATGACCAGAAATGGTTATATCGGCTTCTATTCCCATACACCCGTGGAAGATATAAAAGCCGATAACAATCAGGTTGCCAGCGTGATTGATATAGCTGCCGGGGAAATTGCATTCCAGGTGCTTATTAAATCATTCCATTTCGAAAAAGCTCTTATGGAGGAGCATTTCAACGAGAATTATATGGAGTCTGAACAATTCCCGAAATCATCATTCAAAGGAAAAATATTGAATCTTTCCGATGTTGATTTCGCAAAACCCGGCAAATATGAAGTAACAGTTGAAGGTGATCTTAATATCCATGATGTTACAAATAAGGTGAATACAAAAGGTACAATTGAAGTTGTTGCCGGCGGGATTAATGCGAGCTCTAAATTCAATATCGTTCCTGAGGATTATGACATCACAATACCCGGGATCGTAAGGGAAAAAATCGCTAAAAACCTCGAGGTGACGGTTATGATGAATTATACACCTGTTGAAACGAAGTAACTCTAATGAAAACGCCCGTTAAAATTGCTTTCTCCGTTGTGTTTCTTCTGGCTTTAGGGGGTGCCATTGCCGCTTTATATCTCTTCAACAAGCAGCACAAAGACCTTCAGAAAGTGAAGTCTGATTTCATTATTACTGCTTCAGATCTTCAGAAAGAATTTGAGGAAAATGAAACGGTGGCTGCTTTAAAATATGTCAATAAGATCATCGAAGTATCAGGAACAGTTGCCTCTGTTAAAACAGGCGGAGAAGACGCATCAAATGTAATATTAAAGACCGGAAGCGATTTTTCAGCAGTAATTTGTACTTTTCCTCCTGCCGCTGATATTTCCGGACTTATATCCGGCAACCATATTACCATCAAGGGTGAATGCTCCGGCTTCCTGATGGATGTCCTGCTGAATAATTGTGTTCTGATAAATTAATACCTTTATTTAAATTTATTGGTTTTGAAGAAAACCGTCAGAATCCTTGTTTTTAACAGCGAAGTAGAGGCCCGGCTCCTTTCAGGGCTTCTTGATCAGAAGAATATTCCCCATATGCTCCGTTCATACCACGATTCAGCCTATAACGGAATGTGGCAGACACAAACCTGCTGGGGTTTTCTGGAGGCCGATGAAAAAAACAGGGAAGAAATCCTGAAAATATACAATGAAATGTCACTACCCGAAAATCTTATTGATCCGGAATAAGCAAAAAGACTTATATTTACGCTTTCCTTTTTAAGACAAGATTTCGGAAAACCGGATTGATAGATTTAAGGAGGGGAACTAAATGAATCATATTCAGACTGACAGCCGCAAACAGGGTACAATAGTCTCCGAAATTGTCCGGTCTATGTTTCCGGTAATAAAGAGCAGGTATTTATATATAGGACTCCTTTCGGCCATTGCAGGCGCTGCACTGAATTTCGCTTCACAGACATATCTGCATAATTATATGAACCAGGGGAAGACTCTTCCCATGCTATCCGATCTTATTCTCGATAATCTCCCTGTAATTAACCTTTCATTAATCTATGACGTGTTCTGCCTCGTGATTTTTATAATCGTTGCCATTTATATTGTTCATAGAAAAGATTATAACAGGCTTCCCTTTATATTGCTGCTTTGCGGTATTTTCTTTATTATCAGGGGAATATTCATTGTGCTTACCCCCTTTGGAAATCCGCCGGAGTTCCAGGGATCAGATCCTCTTTTTAACGGCTGGTCAAAATTTGAGCTTGGGGTTTATCCATCAGGACATATAGGCAATTCGTTTTTGCTGTTATTGCTGGTTAACGACAAGATTTATAAATACATCCTGACCTTCTGTCTGTTAGTGATAATAATTGCCCTGTTCCTGTCACACGGACATTACAGCATTGACATTCTTTCTGGCTTCTTGTTTGCCTATGCCATCCGGGCTTTCGGAGATAAATATCTTACGGCGTTTGACCTGGGATTTGAGCCGTTAAAAGCATGAAATTATTTATCTGTGCCTTCCTTTTTCAACCCTTCTGATAAGATAATAATTTATTATGCCTATCGCGAGCAATCCAAGCATAAACAACGGATAGGCTATCTTCCAGTTTGAGGGATCCGTCATCATTGTCCACTCCGACATGCCGCCGATACCTGCAATTAATGTAAGGGGCATAAAGATGGTTGCAATGAGCGTAAGCCGCCTTACTGAAGCATTTGTCTCATTCGATACTTTTGTCATCTGGTTGTTGAGAAGGGATGTATATAATTCCATGAGGCTCGTGACAATTTCACGGTTCGTCTCAGTAAGCTCAAAGAATTTTGCCAGGTGGTCATATATATCACGGTAATGGAAGATTGCTTTATCAGGTATAAAAGGACAATCCATTCTGGAGATCTTGACAAGGATTTCTCTTTCATGGAAAAGACTTTTACGAAGGGTTACCAGGTATTTTTTCAGTCTCATTAATTCTGATGGCTGAAAAACAGTCGGATCGTTCAGGATTTCATCCTCTGCTTCTTCGAGCTCATCTTCCAGTGATTCGAACGCCGGGAGCTTCTCATCAACAATATAGTCCAGGACGACATGCATCAGAAATGCCGGACCTGCCTTGGCTATACCCGGATCATTCTCAATAATCTTGATAATATCATTTAAAGGCTTCCTCCCCTCCGAATTGATCCCGCTTACGGTTATCAGAAAATTCTTGCCGACAAAAAGGTCTGCTTCATCAATGAATAACGACTTGTTTTTATAACTGAATGCATTAAAAATGATGAAAGTATTATTGGGAAAATGTTCAATCTTGGGTACCTGGCTGTTGTCGAGACAGTCTTCAATGGATAACGGATGGACTCCCATGATGTCGACCAGGGAGTGGAGTTCTTCCATCGGGGGATTATAATAATACAGCCATATAAAGCCCCCCTCATTCAATGCAGCGATAGCGTCCTCTACAGTTTTAACGCCATAGAACAACCCTGTAGATGTAAAATGATAGAATTTTGATTCTGACATATTTGCGGTTTTTAAATGTCGAATTTAGTTCTGTTTAAATTGAAATCCAAATTAATGGTATAAGTCGGGTACATATCCTGTCCTGACGGATAGTCCCATTTAAATTTGATTTCGTCGAATTAATTTCTAAACTTCGTGGTCTTATTTAAAGGGTCTGGGGTAATATATTTACGGCATGGAATTTTCAGGTGAAAAAAGATCACTATTCATCCTTAATCCTCATGCGGGAGTAATTCCTGTAAATCTGATCATTTCAAAGGAATTACAGCGCCGGAAAAACGAATTATCCTATTTCAAGTCGCTGAGCATTGATGAATCAGGATCACATATCAAGCAATCATTTGATAAATATGATGTTTTTGTAGCCGCAGGAGGAGACGGCACTGTACGAAGTGTAGCATCCGAGCTTGTGGGTAGTGATAAAATACTGGGCGTTCTGCCAATGGGCTCAGGAAATGGCTTTGCAAAAGAACTTGGATTCAGAACAAATATCAAATCATTGCTGAAAGATATTAAAAAGGCAGAGAGTCATCTTATTGATATTATTCAAATAAACGACATGTTATGCCTTAATGTGGCTGGTATCGGCCTCGACAGCTTTGTTGCCCACTCTTTTGACAAGCTAAAGACCCGTGGATTCTGGTCGTATGTCTGGGCAATACTGGTTAATTTCATCAGGCTGCGTCCTGTTCATATAGAAATAAAAATCACGGGGGAAGAACTGATCTCCGATGATCTCTTTGTTCTTACAATTGCCAATACAAGACAATTCGGTAATAATGCATATATAGCTCCTGATGCCCGGCCCGATGACGGGATCATTGACATTGTCCTTATCAGGCCTTTCCCAAAAATCATATTCCCGGTTTTCATTTACAGGCTAATGAGAGGCACCCTGAATAATTCAAAATACGTCAGATATCTTAAAACAGACAAGCCTTTTACCATTCGCACCGATGAAACCAGGCTTCATATTGACGGGGAACCTGTTGAAATATCCGGAGATATTACTGTCAGAATCAGACAAAATACACTGAAGGTTTTAAGGACAAAACACTTAAAACGACATATGCTGATATAAAAAAGGTGCGGTTCCCCGGTCCGCACCTTTACTTTGTTTGACTATTAACCTGGGTTGCCTGTACCCTATTGGGGAGTATCGGTTTTGGGTAGTGAAAATGTTATAGGTACCATATACCAGACATTTACAGGTTTGCCTCCCTGCATTCCGGGCTTAAATCCTTTCAGCATGCCTACTACTCTTACTGCTTCTGCATCAAGCCGGGGATCAACTCCTTTAAGGACAGTCACTGCCTCTGCAGTTCCTTCAGTGCTCACAAAAAATCTGATAATGACTTTCCCTTGTATTTTTTCGGCTTTAGCGGCTTCAGGGTATTTTGTGTTTTCATTAAGATATTTCAGCAGCTCACCATCACCACCTGGATACACAGGCATTTCTTCAACGACGACAAATGGCTCTTCATAATATTCAATTTGGCCAGGTAGCTTAAAACGAAGAGAAAGACTTGAAGTTAAAGGTTCATCCACGTTTGGATTTTTTGGTGGATTCCACCTTGGAGATGATTTAATCACCCTGACAATTTCATTCCCAAGTATCGGATCAACAAAAGGAGATGCTGTGACATTGCCTAAGGTACCATCCAGTTCTACGGTATAACTTACCGAAACATATCCTTCAATCTTTTTTTCCTGGGCCTCGACAGGATATTTTGCCTGACTTATTACCCAGTTTACAAAACTTGTATTCTCCTGATTACTAAATGTTGGAAAATCAGTCGGAGCAAGCCTTGGAAAAGGAGTTTTTATGCCCATTTCAAGTGCTTTTTTTCTTGTGGTTATCTCAATAATACCATTAATTCCTTTATCCCCATATTTTTCTGTTGCTTCTTTTCCGGTAAGCATCTTCATGAGGCCATAGTCATATCCAAGATCTTTTCTGGCATCCCGGAAACTTTTTTCAGAAATAACACCATCTATTGTAACAACCGGTTCCGGACGCTGAGGAATTTCTGTGACGTAGATATTTTTCTCTGCAGGTGCTTTATATTCCGGATCCACTTCCATTATAACTTTCATCTCAGCATTGAAATCAGGTTTAAGTGTCAGTTGTTTATATCCCCTGCAAAAAAACAGCAGAGATGCATCAGGCTGGACAGCTTCGATTACAAACCGCCCGTCAGAACCTGTTTCTGACATTCGGGCATTTCCGGAAGTGCCGGTACTAGTAATATTTACTCCGGCAAGAGATTTTCCCTCCTTGTTCACAACAATGCCTTTTACTTCTTTCTGAACAATCGGCTGAGCCTGATAAATTGTCAGAGCATCAATTGTGTTTTCTGCTGAAGGAGTATAATTATATTCCGGAGTGCCAAATGCATAAAGCAGAACTGCAATAACCGGAAGTATGGTAAATACCTTCAGTCTTCTGTAAGGTGATGTGATTATTTTTTTCATCATGTCAAATCGTTTTTTGTTAAGTGAATAATTGAATGAATTCGATAGGCTGATAACGGGTGACCTGAAAAGCTGGTTCATGAGGGCAGCCTTGTAATTTGCCGGATTTGATGAGCGCTGCAGCGCCATTTCATCTGCCAGATATTCGTTGTTCAGCCTGACAAAACCGGTATAAATCCATACAAAGGGATTTATCCACTGGAACAAACGAAGCATCTCAACAAGGAACAGGTCCAGCCAGTGTTTCTGTTTCACATGAACGAGCTCGTGATTCATGATCTCCCTTACTTCTGCCTCATCCACCAATGGACTGATAAAAACATAATTGAAAAATGAGAATGATGCGGGGAATAAGGAAACTCTGACCAGTTTGGCAGGACCAATACTGTTTATATTCGCTTTGTTTAGTGTTTTACGTATTAATACTAAATGGTGTATTATCCTGTAACCAAGGAAGATTATTCCTGATATATAAAGACCAAGAAGGATGATTTTGTAATCAACCGGCTTTCCCCGGCTGGTCGCAGATATTGCTGAACTTGCAGATATATTTGTATCCGGGGTGCTGAAATTACTTACTGCAGGTGCCGGTACTTCAACCTGGTAATGAACTGAAATGAGGGGGAAAATTAATGACACAAGGATCCCGGTCATAAGATATGCCCTTTTCAGCTGGAAGAACCTCTCATTTCTTAAAAAAAGCAGATATACAAGTGCAAAGCCTGTGAGCCATGCAACAGATCTCAGGAGGTAACCTGTAAAAGCTTCCATTACTTTTTCTTTTTGTTTCTTTTAATCTCTTTTCTTGTATCATCAAGGAGCTCATCAAGCTCTTTAATCGAAAGATCCTTTTCCTTTGCAAAGAAAGATGCCATTGCAGGGAACGAATTGTCAAAATAACTCTCCATAAGTCCGAAAAGCTGGCTTTTTGAGTATTCTTTTTTTGTGACACGCGGAAAATAGCTGTGTACATTGCTGTAAGCTTTGTGCCCTATATATCCCTTTTTTTCAAGGATACGTACTACCGTAGACACTGTGTTTCTTGCGGGTTTGGGATCACTGAACCGGTCCCGTATATCTTTGACCAGTCCCTCTTCCATCTCCCACAGTATCTGCATTACCTGTTCTTCTGCCTTAGTTAATTGCATAACTTGTAATATTAAATTAGTGGCTTCAGGCATCGGGCGCCAGGCTTCAGGAAATTAATTCTGATATTTCTTCCTGACGCCTGCTGCCTGTAGCCTGCAGCCTGAGTAATCAATCCTTCATTACAAAGTTATGACTATTTTTATAGTCATGCAAATATTTTTTAAGAAAAATGACTATTTTTTTAGTCGTTTGTTATATTCCGTTGATTTAGAAGATGTTATAATACTTGTTTTGTCAGCAATTTTTAAAGAAAGCCTTTGTGAACTTTAGTATTTTTTCCTTGGTGCACACGAAGAACACAAAAGGTAAATAATATATAATATTTTATTATTTTTGCTGACTACCGGGACGTTAGCTCAGCTGGTTCAGAGCGCTTGCTTGACAGGCAAGAGGTCACTGGTTCGATCCCAGTACGCCCCACGTTTGATAATCAGGGAGTTAGTAATGTCTAATTCCTTTTTTATTTCGGCTAGTTGCAACATTCATTAGTAGTATTTACTCCAGCCGGGCTCACAGTAAAATAAGCGTAAACAGACTACAGATGCCTGAATGCGCTTTCTTATTGACGTGTCTACTGAAACTATACTGAAACATTTTAGCATTTTTAGTTATTATTCAAAGTATTTTATCTCTCTGTAAAATCCGGTGATATTGAGCACCCTTGTCCGATTTAAAGTGAGCAGTCAATT
>CAYNGW010000021.1:0-18197 GCA_964396955.1 uncultured Rikenellaceae bacterium
GTTCAGTAAGAAGGCGGATAGTAAAAGAATCGTCTCAGGCCTTCAGATTCTTCACAACCATGTTAATGCGATTAAAGCGGTTGGAGGCGAAGTCCTAAAAGAATCGGATGGAAATATATTTAGAACTACTTACAATGGCAAAGAATTATGGATTTATGTGAATGCAAGCACTTATAACACCGATTTAGACAATTTCGGAATCTTTTCTATCGAAGTAGATGCTATGAAACAGGAGGTCAGTGCGCAAGATATTAAAGGGAGTATAGCTTCTCAGGGGAAAATAGCTTTATATGGAATCCTATTTGATACCGGAAAATCTGAGATTAAACCTGAATCGGATAAAGCCATCAGCTCAGTTGCGATATATCTCCAGGAAAATCCCGAGGTCAATGTTTACATAGTGGGTCACACCGACAATATTGGTGATTTTACTTTGAATCAAAAGCTGTCTAAGGCCAGAGGCGAGTCAGTTAAAAATTACCTGGTTTTAAAGTATAAGATTGCTGCCGCCAGGCTGTCAGCTGATGGAGTTGGTCCGGTCTGCCCTGTTACATCAAATGATATAGAGGAAGGCAGAGCTCTCAACCGGAGGGTGGAAATAGTAAAGAAGTAACCATATTTGATATTTGAGAACAAAAATGTAAAATATTATGAAAAGATTATTTATCCTAATTATGACAGCATTAACCGCATTAACAATTTTTTCGCAGGTACCAAAAAAGATGAACCCTCTGGCAATCGGTGATTCTTACCAGGGTGGAAAAGTTGGATACTTTCTAAAAACCGGAGATCCTGGATTTGATTCAAAGGTGCAGCACGGAATAATAGTCTCACCAAAGGAACTAAGCGACGGATCAGAGTGGGGTTGTGCTGAGAAAACAATCGCTGGAGCAGATGCCACAGCCATTGGAAAAGGAAATCAAAATACAAAAGATATTGTGGCTGGCTGCAGTCAGGCAGGCATTGGTGCAAGGCGATGCAGCGATCTGGAGGTGAATGGATATTCTGATTGGTATCTACCCAGCAAAGATGAGTTAAACAAGCTGTACATAAACAGGGCTAAAATTGGCTCTTTTACAGATGCTTTCTACTGGAGTTCCTGTGAATCTGACGCCACATATGCGTGGGGGCAGGATTTCTATGATGGTACTCAGGGAAGAGTAAGTAAGGACAGTGCAGGACATGTTAATGCAGTAAGGGGGTTTTAACGCTTACTAAAGCAATTTTTCCATTCTTTTCATTGCTGCCCCGCCTGAAACGCCGGGGCTTTCTGCATTTATGCAGTCAGGTGAAACAGGTTAATTTACAATGTGTTTGATAAATCAACCTGTCATTGGAAACAGATACCGCAGTTGATTCCGAAGTTTATTCCGGAGAGTTGATCCTTATACCTGATGTTATATTCAATGTATGGCGAAAGAGCGAATCTTCCGAAGTATTTGTTAAGTTCAATCCCGGTAGCAAAAGAAAGATGAGCTGTCCCCGGATTCTCGCCCGTCGGAAATTCGTCTTCGCCTGCTGACCTGATACGAAGCAGGCTTACATAAGGGGAAATATCAAAAGATTGTTCCAGAGGAATATGGTATGCAACATGTTCAAACGAAAGAGCAAAAAATCCCAGGAAAAAAAGGAAATCCCCCAAAGATTCAAATTCATAACCGGAATTTAGTGCATTGGGTTGAAAAAGCAGGAAAGGGACAGCGAAAATTCCGGGTCCGACGTGTGCATATTTACGGCCAAGGACAAGGTCAGCATCCAGACTGATTCTGTTGCTCACAAAAAATCTTGTTTTTAATCCGCCGGCGAGTTGGACACCGTTTGGAGTATTGATAAGCAAGGACGGTGAAACTGAAATACTCCTTTCCCCTTTATGATGATTAATGATCTTTGTATCAGGTTTGTAATACTCAAACTGGGAATAGGAGCAAATGGAGTAAGACAGAATGAATGTGATTGAGAGCAGAAATCTTCTTATCATATAAGATTATATTCAAAAAATGAATCTCCGGAATCAGGTAAATCACCTTGAAAGATAACCAGGTGCTTATCAAATTTATAAAATTTTTTGTCTCCGGCCTAAGATTGAAATCATCATTTTAAGTTTATGCAATAAACAAGGATAATCTTTTTTCAGTAGTTCTGAAGATATATCGGGGTTGTTTGCATTGTTAAATTGTGTTAAATCAATTGTTTATCGTGCAGAGGTAATATCTAATTCTATATATTGCATTAATATTATTCCTGCAAGAAATGAAAAGAACCGTATTCTTTCTATCGTCAATTTTACTTCTGTATGCTTGCAACACCGGTGAGGAACAACTTTCAAAAAAAGCTGAAAAAATCCATCAGAAATATCTTACAGTAGATACACATTGCGATACTCCAATTGAAATAATGAATACCGGATTCGATCTGGGCGTAAAGCACGACAGGGGTTGTGTTGATTTTCCCAGAATGATTGAAGGAGGACTTGATGCAGAATTTCTGGCTGTCTTCATCGGCCAGGGCCCGAGAAATGATTCAGCTTATGATATGGCACATCAGCAAACCCTGAAAATATTCAGTGCGGTAAAGGAAAATGTTGAAAAAAATTCGGGCATAGCCTCAATAGCCTTAAGCCCCGACCAGGCGTATAAGTTAAAAAAGGATAAAAAGATTGCAGCTTTCATTGGAGTTGAAAACGGATATCCGGTCGGGAAAGATATTTCGAGAGTAAAACAATACTTTGACCTTGGAGCAAGATATATAACACTCTGTCATTCAGGAAATAATGACATATGTGATTCCTCTACCGATCCTAAAGGACCTGAACATAACGGGCTTTCACCTTTTGGAAAAGAGGTGGTTAAAGAAATGAACCGCATCGGGATGATGATTGATGTTTCACATATGTCGGATAAAGCTTTCCAGGATGTTATTGAGACTTCCGTTGCACCGGTAATTGCTTCACATTCTTCAGCCAGGGCTCTTTGTTCCAGCCCGAGAAATCTTGCCGATGATATGCTTCTCGCTCTGAAATCAAACGGAGGGGTAATACAGATATGCATCCTGAGCAGCTATATTAAGACACCAGAGCCCAATCCTGAGCTGGATACGAAAATGAATGAACTCAGAGAAAAATATGGCAACTTCAGCGCCTTATCGGATGAACAGCGACAATCATTTCGCAATGAGCGGCGGAAAATTCAGGATAAATACAGGAAACTTGCCACTGTGGCAGATGTTGTTGATCACATCGATCATGTAGTCCAGGTCATAGGTATCGATCATGTGGGGATCGGAACCGATTTCGACGGCGGAGGAGGGGTTGATGGCTGCAAGTCGGTTGCTGAAATGAAAAACATAACAATTGAACTTCTGAGAAGGGGTTATTCAAAGGCTGATATTGGTAAAATCTGGGGTGGAAATATCATGAGGGTATTCAGAAAAGTTGAAGAAGCTGCTTCACAATAATTATATGCTGAATTAATTCTTAAACAAGAAGCAATCTTAAGCTTATGTACTCACTTCTTTCTTTTCGGCCTCATCCCCCTGGCCACCTTCTCCCATGAGAGAAGGGGGAATTACCTCATTATAAATGTGATAGCCCCTCCCTCCTGGGGGAGGGGTTGGGGAGAGGTAAATACATAAGTTGGGGATTAGGGGGTGAGTATATGTGACCAGGAATCTGCGGGAAACATCTTAATGAGTTTTTACCCTGGAGAATCTCAGGGTTTTAAGTATCCAATCCGGAAGAGGCTTGTATGGATCTCTCTTTTTAAGGTTGAGATACCACCCGATTTTCTTGAGAATGGGTATCTTATGAGCTTCAACAAACTCAATAAGAGTACCATCCGGGTCTTCAATATAAGCGAAGTGTCCTGCAGCTTCTCCCATATCGAAACTGTTCCCTTCGTGACTTTTCTGGCTGTCGACTCTGAAGGGAAATCCATTCCTGATGCATTGTTCTCTCAGTTCGTTCATCCCCCGGATGTCGAAACATAGATGTATAAATCCCGGATCGCCCCAAAAACGTCCCTCGTAAATATTTTTGCCAGGTTTGTCCACAGAACATATAAGCTCCATTTCACTCTTTCCGTATATCCTGCTGAAAGGACCGGCAAGAGGTTTGGATCTCCTCAGTAAAACCCTCCGGATTGCCAGGTTCCCGGCCGGAAGGTTTAATAGATCAGGAAACACTCCGGTTTTATCATAAACAACCTTGTCGTAACCAAGAATTTCCGAATAAACCGTTATTGCTTTTTCAATATTCGATACACCTATTATTGCTCCATATGAACCGCCAGTTTCCTTTTTTTCCTTCATGAACCAGTCGCTTGCTTCGACCATCTGGAATATATTGCCATAGGGATCTTTGATAAAAAAAGTCATTTTGCCATCAGGATCTGCCATTGGCGCTCCGGAGATGGTAACTCCTTTTTTCTGAAAGAATGAATAAGCCGAACTGATATTTCTGACTTTCATCTTACAGACCAGAATTCCGATGTCTATTAAGCTGATCTCCCAGCCTATCTGCACAGGTATCCTTCCTGTATGCTGCCATATCTCAAAACCGCCTCCGCTTTGAAGGTTAATTGCCAGTACAGCATGCCTTCTTCTGGGTTCTCCTCCGGTAAAAGGCAGCATCAGTTTTGCTACAGCTTCCTCCTCGAAGATCCGGCAATCCATGCCAAAACTGTTTATATACCATGGCCATGCTTCATAGAGGTTCGTAACACCGATCCCTATCTGCTGGATCCCGCATATTACATACTCTTTCATATCTTTTGAATATTAATTTAACTATGTGGATTTTATTTTATCAGCTATTCTGAAGAAAAGCCATGGGCAGATTCTTCTTATGTATAATATTATAAGTTCACTGCTTCCCACAAGGATCTCCCTTTTATTCCTCAGTATCCCCCTGACTATTATCTTTGCCGCTTTTTCCGGTGAAATTCCTTTTGCCAGACCTTCATCAAGTTTTCCATGCTCATTGCCTTCAGGATTGAGGGCGTGAAATGAAATGTTGGTTCTTACCCTGCCGGGAATTATAACCGATGTTCTGATATTGTTATTTTTGTTTTCGAGAAAAAGGGTTTCAAAAAAGCCATGCAATGCCTGTTTTGAAGCTGAATAAGCAGAGCGTAGCGGGAATCCGAATCTTCCGGATATACTGCTTGTTGCAGCGATATGTCCTGATTTCTGCCTGATCATGTAAGGCAATATGGCTTTTGTCAGTGCAATGGTACCGAAATAGTTGATCTCGAAGATCTTTCTGTCCAGCCATAAGGGAGTTTCATCAATCCTGGCTCTCTGGCTTATTCCGCCAATGTTTATCAGGTAGTCAATTTTCCCAAGGTCTCTCATTTGTTTGTCAACAATATTCCGGATCTCTGAAGTGTCAGACAGGTCGAAGGGCACACAGGCAACTTTTCCGGATGCTTCCTTACAGGCATTTTTTACGCGTTCCAGCCCATCATCGTCATTAGAAGAAATTACTACTGTTGCGCCTCTTCTGACAAATTCATATACCAGTGCTTCCCCTATACCTGATGAGGCACCTGTTATCCATGCTGTTTTCCCGGAGAATGCTCCGGCTCTATTCATTTCTACAGGCATGTTATAAGATTTAATAATTCATCGTGATTATTCTTAAGGTCGATGTAATCCTTATTTTTGCGTTTCAGGTATTTCCTGATCCTGAATCCTCCGATTATGCGGCGGAAAACCAGTGAATAATTCCACGCAAACACTCCTGCAAGCGGGATTGATATGGAAATCGATAATGCAAGCCACCAGGGGGAAACAAATATCAGAAGGAGTATCAAAAAGAGCGGCAGCATCACTATTGCCAGACCAAGTGATAATCCGTATCTGACAGAAGAATGAAACTGGACGTCCTTGATCTTCCTGATCTGCAGTTTTGGAATCGCAAGAAATATCAGAGTAAAAATATTCCCGTAAATGAAGATGGGAAATGTTGCAGCAATACCTGTAATGCCTGCTATCAACCATCCCAGCGGATGTTTCTTTTTGGCCAGCAGACGGTATTCGGTATTCAGATCTTTTGCTTTCTGTTTTACCTCCAGGGTCAGGGAACATATTGTCTGATACAGAGGGAGATTTTTAATCTTAATCTGATTCAGTTTGTCAATTAACTCCCGGTCTCTGAATAATTTAGGAAATTTGATGTCATCGCTGTAACGACCATTGACCAGGCTTCTTAATTCATCAATAGCTTCATAATCTTCTTCTGATTGTATATGGACTATTAGTTTTTTTATCTCGGAAGTGAGTCTGTTTCTGAGTTCATTAAGAGCTATTTCAGGGTTCTTTTTATACAGTTCACGGAATTCAGAAACCTCAACAGGTTTTCCATACACCACAGTCAGAACCTGCCGGAATCTGTTGTAGTTGGAGTATTCCAATCCAACAGGGATGATTTTGATTTTAAGGGTGTAATCTAAGGCCTCATCAGCCTGAAATGCCACTCTGCAGATACCTTTCTTAAGCTGTCTTAGCCGCCTGAATCCTACATGGTCCCCTTCGGGCAGAATAACGAGTCCGTTCTTATTCCTCAGGACATCAATTGTCTTATCGAAAATTTCATCATTTCCTTTAAGTGTACTGAAACCATCCCTTAATCTGTAAACAGGGAGTATTTTTAGGAAATACAATAGTGAGGCAATTACTTTTCTTTTAAAGATATCCGCCCGGGCAAGGAATACATTCTGGCCGTTATTTGTAAATAGGACAGCAAGTGCATCCATCAGAGCATTCTGATGGTTAGGAGCAAAGATAAGATGATCGTAAGGTTTGAAGTTATCTCTGCCAAGCACTATTATCTTCCTGTAATAAATATTGCTATGCCAGAATCCTGCAACAAACTTTAATAAAGCGTATCCTTTGGAATACTTCTCAATATTATCCTTACCCATTCCTGAAAAAAACTTTTGCCCGGAGGGTTTTAAACCAGTGGGTTCTGAATATTTTGCAAGATAAAGAAAAAGGACTGGCTCTGTAAAAAAGACAGATGATTTCAAATGAAATTCCGGAAATTTTAAGTCTTTATACCACCATGATTAAATATCATTAAATCCATCATTCCAACTGTCAATAATTCTTCTCTCTTTTTTAGTCGGACGGCCGCTTCCTTTTTTTCTGAAACCTCTGGAATCCAGACCCCGGATCCTGAGTTTTATCTTCTCATTTTCGGGTGTGATATCCTCAATATAGTTCATAGCAAGTTTGGCAGAGACCCGATTCCCGAGCGGGCATGTTACCCTGTATGAATAAGTTACGGGTGGGGTTTTTACGGTAATAATTTCGTTTACTTCAATGGATTTTGACGATTTAACCGGGTTCCCGTTTATCATCACCCTGCCTGTCCTGCAGGCATTTGAAGCAAGGCTTCTTGTTTTAAAGATCCTGACAGCCCATAGATATTTATCTATCCTGACAGGTTTAGATTCAGTCATTTTCCTGGCGGGGATCATTACTGGCAGGTTTTGCAGGAAGTTTTCCGGCTTTGTTGAAAGCAGTCATGGTAAGTTCAGTACCGGCAGTACCGAAGGATTTTATCATGTTTACAACGATGGAAATCCTTTCATTGACAAATTTCTTTTCTTCCAGATTCAATGTACCAAGGACAAAACCGACCTGGGATCCTTTTCTGAATCCGTCTCCGATGCCGAATCTTATACGTGCATAGTCGTTTGTTGCAAGAACAGTGCTGATGTGGGCAAGACCATTATGTCCGCCGTCGCTGCCTTTGGGTCTCATTCTGATGCTGCCGAGGGGGAGTGCAATATCATCGACAATGACGAGCAGGTTTTCTAGCGGGATTTTTTCTTTATTAAGCCAGTACCTCACGGCATTGCCACTGAGGTTCATATAAGTTGACGGTTTGAGCAGTATGAACACCCTCCCTTTATATTTTATTGAGCAGACTGATCCATAGCGTCTGTCAGTAAAAAAAGTATTGGATGCCACTGTCATAGCATCCAATACTATAAATCCTATATTATGCCGGGTATCAGCGTACCCTTCACCAATGTTTCCCAGGCCAACTATCAGGTATTTCATTGTGCCTGAATATTAAAAAGGATGATTAAGATTTCTTCTCTTTATCCTTCTCCTTGCCTTTATCCTTTTCTTTATCCTTTTCTTTATCCTTCTCCTTACCTTTATCTTTCTCTTTATCTTTCTCTTTATCCTTCTCATCACCAGGAGTTTCAGCAACTGCTTCAGCTCCTTCAGCAGCTGCTGCTGCAGCGGCTGCTTCTGCTGCTTCCTCTTCTTCAGTCTTAAGTGCGACACGTGATGTGGCAACTGTAACGACTGTGGTTATTTTCGGATCGATCAGTTCGATTTTATCATATGAAAGTTCTCCAACCTTGATCGAGTGTGCGATTTTAAGGTTAGTCACATCGATCACCAGGTCTTCAGGCAGATTTTCGGCCAGTCCTTTAACTTTCAAATGTCTTTTCTTGACTATCAGTTTACCTCCTGCCTTGACACCCTCCGCATCACCGGTGACCGTTACCGGGACATTAATGATTACAGGCTTGTTATCCAAGATCAGAACAAAATCAGCATGTATCAGTCTGTCAGTTACAGGATGAAACTGCATATCGTGCAGGACAGCTTTATATTCCTGGTCATCAAGGTTAAGTTTTACCAGGTGAGCTTCGTGCGTATAAATAAGATTCCGGAAACTGTTCTCATGCGCATAAAAATGAACGTTATTCTCCTTCATGTACATGACACACGGTACGTTGCCTGATTTTCTGATTTGTTTGGAGTCTTTTTTCCCCAGTTCTTTTCTGAGTGATCCTTTGATTTCTATTGTCTTCATTATTAAAGTATTATTGTGCTACTCAAAGTTACCTTTTAGATAACCTCCCATTACACGTTAAAAAATCGGACGCAAATATATGACAAAGGAATCAGAATACAAAATTTGTACTGATTGACTGGTTTGTATTGACTGCCTGGATTGTTTTGGCAAAGATCTCCGCAATTGACAGGACTTTTATTTTTTTCGAATTATTTGTGAACGGGACAGAGTCGCTGACAACTAGTTCCTCCAATGCAGAATCGTTTATTCTTTCAATAGCATTTCCTGAAAGGATCGGGTGGGTTGCAAAAGCCCTTATGCTTTCAGCTCCCCGGTCCTTCATCATGTTGGCAGCCAGCACAAGCGTGCTTGCCGTATCAACCATATCATCTATGATGACGACATTCTTTCCTTCAACATCCCCGATTATCGACATTTCTTCGACAACATTGGGTTTTTTCCGAAGCTTGTAGCACAGGACCATTTCCGACTGCAGGTACCTGGAATAGGCATTAGCTCTTTTTGAGCCGCCCATATCGGGCGCTGAAACAGTAAGATTTCTCAAGTTCAGATTTTCAATATACGGAGCAAATATTGCCGATCCGAAAAGATGGTCAACAGGCACGTTAAAGAAACCCTGGATCTGGTCGGCATGAAGATCCATTGTTATTACCCTGTCAACACCGGCAGTACTGAGAAGGTCGGCTGAAAGCTTTGATCCGATTGATACCCGGGGACGATCTTTCCTGTCCTGGCGTGCAAAGCCATAATACGGGATAACAGCTATAACTTTATATGCAGAAGCTCTTTTTGCGGCATCAATCATCAGCAGGAGCTCAAACATATTGTCGGCCGGAGGATTTGTGGACTGAATGATAAATACCATGTCGCCTCTGACAGATTCATCAAAACAGGGTTGAAATTCACCGTCGCTGAAGCAGGTGACCGAGCTTCTGCCGAGTTCTATACCCAGACTATCCGTGATCTTTTCCGCAAGTAGCCTGGATGATCTGCATGAAAAGATTTTCAAGGGAGCTTTTCCGAACATTTCCTGTTAAATTTTAGCTGTTAGTCACTGAAAGTCTCTGCAAAATTAATTATTCCTTATTATATCTTTCCGTCTTTTGATAACTTGTTTAAAGATTCTTCAATAAAGTCCAGGATCTCTTCCCTTCCGGTCTTTGCGACAGCAGATGCGATAAATGTTACAGGAAGGGTTTCCCAGTTTACAAGCATTTCATCATCATATTGCCTGATGGATTTCCTGAGTGCACCGCGGCTTAATTTATCAGCCTTGGTGAAGACCCTGGCAAATGGTATCTGGTTACGGCCAAGGAACTCCATGAAATCAATATCCTGTTTCTGGGATTTAAGCCTGCAGTCAAGGAGAACAAAAAGATTTGCCAGGCTCTCTCTCTTAAGAATATATTCCCTGGAAACCTGTATCCATTTATCTCTCAGCTTAACAGGGACTCTGGCATATCCGTAACCTGGAAGATCCACAAGGTACCATTCCCCGTTTATCAGGAAGTGATTAATTGTCCGGGTTTTTCCCGGTGTACCGGAGATCTTTGCCAGTTTCGACCAGCCTGTCAGCATATTGATCAGCGAAGACTTGCCGACATTTGAGCGACCTATAAAACCAAACTCCGGTCTGTCCGGTGCAGGGCATTGTCTTAATATTGCACTGCTTTTTATATAGGAAGCTGAACGTATTATCATGCTGACTGATTAGTTCAGGTCATTATAAGGCAAGTCAATTTTTTCATATATCAGATGCCTGTTTCCAAACAGGGTGACAATTTCAGCAATTACCCCCACATACCCTTTTGTAGCGGTACCCGTTTTCCGCAGATCAAGCGATGCACTGCCATTGACTATATTTAGTTTTTTAACGAGAGCCGTATCAAAGCGGCCGTCAGTAAACTCGCCGCGATAGAATTTTACCTTTTCTGTTTTATCCGACATTGAAAGGGTTATCCTGCATAATCCTTTAGAAGCATAATCATCCCTGATATCTGTAACTATCTCCGGATAGGCTCCTATCAGCTTCCCATTCTGATTGAATTCTTCCAGATAGGGAGTGCGTAATCCCTTGCTGTACCCTATTTTGGCTTTAAGATTTCCCGTCCTGTAGTACTGTCTCTGTATACCATCAATAGTGTCGCGTTTGTATGGAGTCGTCCTGAAAATCTGACCCTCAGTATAATAATATCCTGATGAGTCTTCCCTGAGTCCGTTTTCATACCAGAATGTCTGATATAACTGTCCTCCAGGGTAAAATGTTTTCGTTAATCCATGACGGACTCCGTTCTTAAATGTGACCTCCTTCATCAGACGATCACTGCTGAAATACTGCTTGATTCCGGTATACCCGGTATCAGGTACGGTGACAGTATCATTTTCAGCAGATGAACCCTTTTTGGCTGAACTTTTCCCTGTGCACCCGGATACTATTATCGTTGCCGCAATAATTAAAAATGGAGCTGTAAATATTTTCATGGCGGTTATTTATTTGATTTATAGAGATTTATATCTGTACTAATGAAAACTTCAAGTACTCTGGATTCCATCAGTGGTTCAAGGACAATATCTTTTATCATTGCCGGCAGAAGCACTGTCTCTCCCTTTGTTACGGGTTCGGAGTTGCCGTCCCAGCGGATCATGAATTCACCTTCAGTACAAATGTAAATCACAAAAGAATCGAATAAATTATAGTCTTTGATTATCCGGTCGTTGAAGCTGATCATGTTTGTATTAAAGAATTCACAGCTTACCAGGTTTTCTGTCCTGTTAAGCACAGGCTCTTTTACAATTCCGGCCTTACCGGAAGCTTTAAAATCAATGGCATCAAGTGCAAGTTCCGTATGCAGCTCCCTGGGTTTTCCATTATACCCTTTTCTGTCCCAGTCAAAGATCCTGTAAGTTATATCTGAGGTCTGCTGTATTTCCACAAGGATATTTCCTGCACCGATCGCATGTACCCTGCCTGCAGGGGTGAAGAAAACGTCCCCTGCATCAGGGATCTCAATATTCATAAGTCCGGCAAGTTCACCTGTGCTTAAAGCGTCCAGGTACATTTCCCTGGATATATTGTCTTTAAATCCTGTGTATATCCTTGAGCCTTTTTCGCTTTCAAGAATATACCACATTTCGGTCTTTCCGTAAGCCTTATGTCTTTCATTTGCGATCTCGTTGGAGGGATGAACCTGTATTGAAAGATCTTCCCTTGCTTCAATAAATTTGATAAGAAGCGGAAACTCATTGCCGAATTTTTCAAAAACTGCATCACCTGTCAGGTCACCCATATAAACCTCTATGAGCTCTTCGATATTATTTCCTGCAAGGAAACCATTGCTCACCACCGAAAGATTATCTGAAATAGCTGAAAGTTCCCAGCTCTCACCATACTTTAGTGAAGGATCACCCTTCTTATGGTAAGCAGTGACCAGCCTGTTCCCTCCCCACACTTTCTCTTTAAGGACAGGTTCAAATTTTAATGGATATAACTCTGACATTTGAATTAGTCACTCCAAATTTTTCAGTATTTTTGGTACTTATTACTGCTACAAAATTACTAATAAATGCTGATAGTAGGAATAGCAGGCGGCACAGGTTCGGGAAAAACCACAGTCGTCAGAAAGCTGATGCAGGTATTTCCGGGTGACCAGGTTATTGTGATGCCACAGGATGCCTATTACAAGGATATTGATCCTTTGCGACAGCGGATTACGCGACATGCCTGATATCAAGGTCTTTGTGGATGCAGATGCCGACGATCATTATACCCGGAGGTGGAGAGAACCAGGTAGGAATCGAAGTACTTGTGACAATTATTGAAAAACAACTATTAAGAAAAAAATCATAATCATGCTTGATAACATCAGAATTGAAGATATAATGTTTCTCGATATAGAGACGGTTCCCCGGGCTCCTTCAATGGATAAGCTGGACCCGGCATTACAGATCCTTTGGGATAAGAAATCAAAACTATTCAGGTCCCCTGAGCAGACAGCCGGGGAAACCTGGGAGAGAGCAGGCATATATTCAGAGTTCGGCAGGATAATCTGTATTTCTGTCGGATTCATCAAGGAAAAAAATCCATTTGCCTTCAGGATCAAATCGTTTTACGGTGATGACGAAAAAGCTCTTCTCTCTGAATTTTCCATGGTATTGGCAAAATTTACAAAATCCGGCAAAGAGGCTCTTTTATGCGCTCATAACGGCAGGGAATTCGATTTCCCGTATATTGCCCGCAGGATGATCGTCAACAGGCTGGTTATACCGGAAATACTCGATAATGCAGGGAAAAAGCCCTGGGAAATCAAGCTCATCGATACGATGGATCTCTGGAAATTCGGCGATTATAAAAATTATACATCACTCGATCTGATGACCACAGTACTCGGCATACCTTCACCCAAGGATGAGACTGACGGCAGCATGGTTGGCAGGATCTACTATGAAGACAGGGACCTTGCAAGGATCGTCAGATATTGTGAGAAGGATGTACTATCAATAGCCCGGATACTCCTCAGGTTCAGGAATCTTCCGGAAATACCCGACGACAGGATTGAATCAGTGACGGTGTTTTGACTCCCCAACCCCCCTTTAGGGGGTAGGTCATGCTTCAGCATGACCCGGGGGTTATCTATCAAGCAAACTAAGCAGAGCTTCAGAAACTGCTTCCGGATTATCAGCATGAATCCAGTGACCGGGAATCCTGTGATCCCGGGTTCATCATTTGGCGGATGATCCGTACAATCCGTGCAATATGATCAGCGGAGGACCCTCACCATATCTCCTGCAAAATAATTTCATGTACCGGTTAATCTGCCAGCTTCCGTTTATACATCTGAATGGTATTTTCGAGACCCAGGTAAAGTGCGTCAGAGATTAGTGCATGACCAATCGAAACCTCAAGAAGCCACGGTATATTCTTATGGAGGTAATCAAGATTATCAAGGTTCAGGTCATGTCCGGCGTTGAGCCCCAGTCCGGCATCCCTGGCAATTATTGCAGCCCTTATGAATGGACTGATGGCTTCCGCTGCATTTTCATTAAAGCCTGAAGCATATGGTTCTGTGTAGAGTTCGATCCTGTCAGTCCCGATATGTGCAGCATTCTCAATATTCACTGTTTCGGTATCAACAAACAATGATGTTCTTATTCCTGCCTTTTTGAAGGTGGATACAACATCTGTAAGGAAACTCCTGTATTTCAATGTATCCCAGCCGGCATTCGATGTAATTGCATCATGCCTGTCCGGAACCAGTGTCACCTGGTGGGGTTTGACTGAAAGTACCAGGTCAATAAAGCTGTCGGAAGGATTGCCTTCAATATTGAACTCGGTTTTAATTATCAGCCTTATGTCAAGGACATCTTTATATCTGATGTGTCTCTCATCAGGCCTGGGATGAACCGTTATTCCATCCGCGCCATAAACCTGGCAGTTTATTGCAGCATTCAGTACATTCGGTATGTTTCCGCCTCTAGCATTGCGCAGAGTTGCAATTTTATTTATGTTAACGCTTAATTTTGTCATATAATAAATGTATCGTTAATCCGTATTGTAATAGTAGTGCAAAATTAACAGAACTGGCAATTTTTTATTATTTTAGATGAAAATTAACCAAAATGATCGCCAACGATTTGATATCTGAGATTATTCCTTCCCTGAAAACATCAGATACGGGTCAGACAGCTTTGAACTGGATGGAGATATTCAGGATATCACATCTGCCGATCGTGAACAACCAGGATTTTCTTGGACTGATCTCCGATACTGATATTTATGACATGAATCAGCCTGAAGAACCAATTGGGAATCATGAACTTACCTTGTTAAAACCATATGTGACAGATAATCAGCACCTGTTCGAAGTAATTGGCCTTGCAGCCAGGTTGAAGCTTTCAGTCGTCCCGGTTCTTGATGACAACAACCACTATAAGGGAGTGATCACTGCCAGTGATCTGATCCGGCATATCGCCGGTATATCATCAATGGATCAGCCGGGAGGGATCATCGTTGTTGAACTGATTGAAAGAGACTATTCACTTTCACAGATCGCACAGATCGTTGAAGGCAATAATACAAAGGTACTGAGCATGTATATCACGTCCCCTTCAGAATCCACCAGGCTTGAGGTAACACTTAAAGTGAATACGACAGATCTGCTTGCTCTGATAAAAACCTTTGAAAGGTACAATTATGAAGTTAAGACCTGGGTGACTACCAATGATTCAATTGACAGGTTCTATTCGGAAAGGTTTGACCTTCTGATGAAGTATCTAAATATGTGACATACCATGCTGCGGAAAGTTGCCATATTCAGTAAGGATATTAACCCCAAAACAAGAAATGGAGTGCAGAATGTCATTAGTGAATGCTGCAGAAGAGGCATTATGATACAGCTTTATCAGAAACCAGGAGGAGGATCTGCGCATTATGAGGGAGAAATTACTGAGCGGTTCAGCGAACTGTCGGATTTGCACGATCTGCCCGATATGGTTCTGAGTGTGGGTGGGGACGGTACATTCCTCGAAACGGTACTGAAGGTAAAGGATCTGGGAATACCTGTAGCCGGAGTCAATACCGGCAGGATGGGATTCCTGGCAAATATTCCCGGAGAGGAGATAGGCAGTTCAATAGATCTGTTATGCAAAAATGAATTTGAAATAATTGAAAGGTCTCTTCTGCAGATATCCAGTCCCACCGGACTGTTTGACCGGGAGTCTGCAACAGCCCTTAATGAAATTACAATCCAGAAGTCCAGTGTCAGCATGATAACAATAAATGTCTATGTTGATGAGGTTTATCTCAGTACTTACTGGGCTGATGGGCTGATCATTTCAACGGCAACAGGTTCAACGGCATATAACCTCAGTGTGGGAGGCCCGATCCTGTCTCCTGACGATGAAAGCATGATAATTTCACCTATTTCACCGCATAATCTTACAATAAGGCCGATTGTGCTTTCGGGTAACAGTAAATTAAAGATGGTAATGGAAGCCAGGACTGATGAGTATCTGGTGACATGCGATTTTCGTTACAAGAAACTGCCCCTGAGCGAAGAGATTCATATTGAAAAGGCCGGTTTAAAGCTGAAATCAGTAATGCTGAAAAGCAGGGATTTTTACAGTACTCTTAGAAACAGGCTTATGTGGGGAGTGGATAAAAGAAATTAATTATATTTGTATCAGCAACAATAATATTATATGTCATGAAACGATGCATTTTGGTCATATTGATGTTTTGTTTTGCAGTTCCCTTTTCACAGGCACAACTCTGGAAATTACGAAGGTGGGAAACCGTAGTCGGTGTCGGCCCGTCATTCTTCTTTGGGGATATAGGAGGATTCTCACGGACCAAGAACATTCTCGGAATACGTGATCTGACATACCTGCAGACAAGGTTCAATATCAACGGAAATCTGAAATACAGGATCACAAGGGATGTAAATGCAAGAATAAGTCTGACCCATGCCCTTCTTCGCGCAAATGATGAAAGAGGATCAAATGAAGGCAGAGCGTTCGATGCCACTACATCGGTCTTTGAACCTGCGGTGATGGGTGAATATTATTTTATCAAGAACACCACCGAAAACAGTTACCTTTTCATAAAAAGTAAAGAACGCTTTATTTTCGGACTTCTGAAATCGCTTGATTTTTATGCTTTTGCAGGTTTTGGCGGTCTATTATATTCCGTGAAGGGGAATGATGCCCTGATCAGCCACGGTATGGAAACAGGCGGATTTTCACCAGTCATACCGGCCGGATTAGGTACAAAACTGATCTTTTCACCCAATCTGAACTTCGGCGTTGAGGTCGGAGGCAGATATGCTTTTACTGATTATATTGACGGCTATACTTCACAATATTCCAAGGCAAACGACGTTTATTATTTTTTAAATTTCACTGTTACCTATAAGCTGAAAACAGGGCCTACCGGATGGCCCTCATTCAGATGATAATGAGCAGGATCAGTTTTGATGAAACGAGTACCTTGGATCTTCTTGTTTTTATGCCTTTCAATTACTGCTGCAGGACAGCGTAATTCTGACTATGGCATATTCGCCGGTGTCTCTTCATACCTCGGGGATATTAATCCAAACAGGCTCATGTATTCCCCTCTTCCGGCAGCCGGTGTTTTCTACAGATATAATTTTCATCCAAGACATTCACTCAGGGGCAATATATTTTTCGGGGGACTGAAGGGCGATGACCTCGATTTTAAAAACAGCTTCCAGATAAACAGGGCTGCATCTTTCTCCGGGATCATCGGAGAACTGGCCGTTCAGTTCGAATTCAATTTCCTGCCTTATACTACAGAGGGCAAGTTCTGGGATTTTACACCATATCTTGCTGCCGGGGCAGGGGTAACATTCATTAATTCAGCTTCATTGACTTTTCAGCCTGCCATACCATTTTCAGCGGGTTTCAAGGTCAATATTTATAAAAATATGGGACTTGAAGCTGAATATGGTTTTCGTAAGACTTTTTATGATAACTTTGACGGCCTGAATGATATGGTTGCCCCATCCGATTTTGCGTGGCTTCATAACAATGACTGGTACTCATTTGCTGGTATTGCGCTTACCTGGAAGATCTTTAATAATCTGGCCGGATGTCCGGCTTACAGCGATGTGGATGGGAAGAGAAGACGTTAAATATGCCGTTGCGACAAAATATAGATATTAATAAACTGCCTGTCCATGTTGCGATTATTATGGACGGGAATGGAAGATGGGCTACCCAGCATGGGATGGAAAGGATCTTCGGGCATCATAAGGGAGTTGAATCCGTCAGAAGTGTGATTGAGGCTGCTGCTGAGCTGGACATTAAATACCTTACTCTTTATGCTTTCTCTACTGAAAATTGGGGAAGACCCGACGAAGAGATATCCGCTTTAATGGGGATTATGATTGAATCGCTTAATAATGAGACTGCTACAATGGTAAAGAACAATATCAGGATGACTGCCATTGGTGATTTCAGCAGACTTGCTGATGATGTGAGGGCAAGATTGTATGATACGATTCATCTGACTGCAGGCTCAACGGGTTTAAATCTGGTAATAGCCCTCAGTTACAGCTCCAGGTGGGAAATAACCGAAGCTGTAAGGAAAATCGCCCGAGAAGCATGCAACAGGGAGCTGAATCCGGAAATGATTGATGAAGCAGGATTTGAAAAGTACCTGACCACTGCAGGAATCCCGGATCCTGATCTTTTAATAAGGACCAGCGGCGAATTAAGAATAAGTAATTTTCTTTTATGGCAGATGGCCTACACTGAATTATACTTTACAAATAAACTTTGGCCTGATTTTAGTAAGGAAGATCTTTATGATGCTATAATAGACTTCCAGAAAAGAGAA
>CAYNGW010000022.1:0-16781 GCA_964396955.1 uncultured Rikenellaceae bacterium
TGATCAGAATCCCGTTCATACCGCAAAGTTAACCTTTTTTTCGCTCCCTGTGCCTCAGCCAGGCAAAGAGAAAAGAGATGATCGCCATGACGGGAAAGATGAAGAACATTTTCCCTCCGTCTTTTATTATGTACCTTATACCGGCGACAACACATAATATCCCCGTGATGATCCAGATTATCTCAAGTATAAGAAGGAATTTTTTACTCATCGCGCAGATAGATTGTCGCCGTTACATTTTTTATTTTTCGCCTTGTAAGCTGGGGATCCGATTCAAATCCGGTGCCCATTACTGTCTGATCCTCATTTGTTATTTTCACAAACCTGTCGGTAAAAATAAGATTTTTATCCCGGTCCCAGAACAACTGTTCGGTTTCAAGTTTGTCCCCTGATTCATTCACAATCACTACTGAATCGTCAAGTTCCCACAGGTTCTCCTTGTCAACGAATTTTGCATACTTTGATGATGCAATGGCAACCGGTTCCTTCTGACGGTCATAAAATTCAATCTTCATACCCAGCCTGAACTCTGTGTAGGGAGATTCGAAATTGTCCCATGTTTCCATAACCGGTGCTGACATTATCAGCTGAATTTTACCGGAATCGGTGAATACTGTATTGATATCCTTTCCCGTTAATGACGGAAGCGAAAGTATTTCAAAATCAAGAACCTTGTCTATTTTCCTTTCACACGAGTATGAAAGTACTGCAACAAAGAATAAAGCTGCCAAGACTAAAAGATTCCCGTATTGTTGAATGAGGTGCTTCAAAAGAAAGGATAATAAATATCAATCATATTTGCGTTTTAAGAACCAGAAATCATACATATTCAGGCTGGCACCCACGGTAAAGATATTTTCACAGTGCAATGCTGAGACACCCGAACCGGATTTTCTTGAATAATCAAAGAACAGGTTGACTTTGGATAATGAACGCGGTATTGGCAGACCGAAGCCAATGGTTACACCATATTCTTTAATCTGTTCCCCTTTAATGATAACGTAGCTGTCCTCCATATGTCCGCCGATACGATATTCCATCCTCTTTACATAACTGTAGTTGGAAAATTTATCAGGGATATATTCAGCTCCGAATCTGTATGAACGGGTATTCCCAAGGTATCCTCCGGAACCCGGAATTTCTGCTTCAGACCATTTTGATTCAATGTAATCGAATCCGGCCACAAACTTGTTTTTCTTGCCGAAGGAGAGTCCTATCCCTAAAGATCCCGGAAGATAAGCCCTCGTTGAATCAGTAATATTATATAATGTATCTATTGAACTGTAAGCAGTAAAAAGATAACCAAGCTTTTCATATATGGATTTGTAATGCTTCCCTGAACTGAATGACACCCCGGCATTGATAAAAAAATCATTCTTAAAGGGTGCAATAGCCTGAGCGCCATATTCAAGATTGATTCCGTTAAGCTGAAGCTTCTCCGTGTTGTTATTATGGAACATGTTATAATAATCTGTAAAATCAATTTCATTCAGTCTCCTGATATTGCCGAAGATCAGGCTCATATTGATCCCTGCAGAAAAGTATTTTGTGATGTTCACCCCTGATCCCAGAAATAATTTTGAAAAACCGCCATCGCCGGCATGAACGGATACATATCCGCCTGAAACCGGATCATATTCCGGATCTCCTTCAAGGACCGATTCGGTTATCTTGTAATAGCCATTGCTGAAAGGAATTAAACCTATCGCAACTCCCAGTCCTTTAATTACAGGAAAACCCAGCAGGATATGATCAAAGTTCATATCATCAGAAAAATGATGGTTTGAGCCCTCAGACAGATAGTTTATTCCGTAATCAAGGCCAAAATCAAAAATAAAGGAATTTGTATCAATGCTGCTGTATGATGCCGGATTCAAATAATAAATGGAACTATTGTCCCTTATACCTGTTCCGATGCCTCCCATGCCAATGCTTCTGAAGGATCCGGAAGGTTCAAGTGATCCAATATTAAAACGTGAATAGGGTGAATTAATAAGTTTTTGTCCGGATAAAGAGAAAGAGAAAAAAAATGTGCAAATGAATATTAATGGCGCCGGTTTATTTTGCATTGTACTCCAGAATATAGTTTAATCCATCAATCACAATATCAGGCATATAAGTGACTTTATGATTAATTCTGTTTTTTAAGTACCCTGCGTCTCCGCCCGTAAGAATCACTTTAATGCCGGTATGCTTTTTTTCAAACGTGCGAATATACTCATTTATTTCAAATATTACTCCGTTTATGACACCTGCACTGATTGCCTCATGCGTATTCCTGCCGGGAGAATTGAACTTTTCGGTTGTTGCGGCCAGGGGCAGCTTCCTGGTGAATCTATGAAGGGCTTTGAATCTCATGCTCATACCTGGTGATATATTTCCCCCTTTAAAAGTTTTTCCGGAAATATAATCATAGGTGATGGCGCTTCCTGCATCTATTATAAGTAATTTCTTCCCGGGAAACGTCAGGCAGGCTCCTGCTACAGCTGCAATCCTGTCAGGACCAAGTGTCTCAGGAGATTCATATTCATTTTTATAAGGCAGCTTCGACCTGTGCGAAAGCACGTGTACATATGGTATATGCAAAGTAGCCAGGTCAATTACAAACTCCGGCGTCTCCCGTACAGTCGAGATTATTGCCTTATCAATTTTAGGTTCATAAGGCGAAAAGATTTTCCACATTTTCTCCCAGCTGAATTGCCTTGTCCTGAATGAAACCAGCTTTTTACTGCCGTCAAAAACAGCTACTTTAGTGCTGGTATTGCCTATATCAAATATCAGGTTCATAGTACAAATTTAGAGTACAAAGGTAGGAAATTAAGATAAAAGTGCCTAAGATTGTGTACATCATGTACTCACCCCCAACCCCCTCTCTGCTAAAGCAAAGAGGGGGCTTAAAATGTTGTAGATGTGTTAGTTGGGGGTGGGTACATATGACTAAATTATCTAATGTACACTAAACTTTCCATTATATCATTTAATATCTGAATTGCCGATTTTACAGATCTTATGTCGGATATTGTGACACTCAGCTTAGACTCCTTCTGCTTAACACTCATCTGTTTATGATGCCTGTTGACATAATTCATGATTGATACAAATAACCGGCTCCTGTAAAAGGATGAGTTCGGATCTGAAATAAAACAGGCAATCAGAAGATTGTTCTTAAGCAATATTTTCTCTATACCAAGCCTGACCGCAATCCATTTTATCCTGACAATATCAAGAAGCTCCGATGCTGTTGATGGCAGAGTACCAAATCTGTCAACCAGGCTTTTCTCGAATTTCTTCAATGATTCTTCATTTTCAATCTCATTCAATTCCCTGTACAGTCTTATCCGTTCCGGGATATTTGAAACATATTCGTCTGGGAACATTATTTCAAGATCAGTATCAATCTGAAAGTCAGAAGCATATGGTTTAACTTTTTGTTCGCTGATATGTTTTTCATCCTTTTTGCCATCTATTCCGGAATCAACTAATTCTGTCTCCCTTAGTTCTGCCATGGCTTCATTCAAAATTCTCTGGTAAGTCTCGAAACCCACATCGGCAATGAATCCGCTCTGTTCGCCACCCAGAAGATTTCCTGATCCGCGGATATCCAGATCCTGCATGGCAATATTAAATCCGCTGCCAAGCTCCGAAAACTCTTCTATGGCTTTTAACCTTCGCCTGGCATCGTGTGTCAGTGAATCCAGCGGAGGAACCAGCAGATAACAAAATGCTTTTTTGTTTGACCTCCCCACTCTGCCCCTGAGCTGATGGAGCTCTGACAGCCCGAAATGGTGCGCTTCATTAACGAAAATGGTATTGGCGTTAGGAATATCAAGCCCCGATTCTATAATTGTAGTTGCAATCAGGACATCATAATCGCCCTGGATGAAATCGTACATCACATTTTCAATATCCGTTCCGGTCATTTTGCCATGAACAACGGCGGTTTTGACATTTGGACATATACGCTGGATCTTTGTCTGCACCTCTTTTATGTTTTCAACACGGTTATGAATAATGAAGACCTGTCCGCTTCTGGAAACTTCATACTCAATGCCTTCCCTGATTATTTCTTCGTTAAATCCGTGCAGTTCAGTTACGATGGGCATCCGGTTCGGTGGGGGAGTATTTATAATTGAAAGATCCCGAGCGCCCATCAGTGAAAATTGCAAAGTGCGTGGTATAGGTGTGGCTGTGAGGGTAAGTGTATCTACATTTGTCTTCAGCCTTTTCAGCTTTTCTTTCACCGAAACTCCGAACCTCTGTTCTTCATCTATGATCAGCAATCCAAGATCCTTGAAATTAATACCCTGTCCGACAAGTTTATGCGTACCTATGATGATATCTATTTTCCCTTCAGCCAGTTGTGAAATGATCCTTTTTTGTTCTGCAGGCTTTTTATGCCGGGTCAGGTATTCAACGGTACACGGGAAATTTTTCAGACGCGAGGTAAACGTTTTATAATGCTGAAGAGCAAGGATGGTGGTTGGAACCAGGATAGCAGTCTGCTTGCTGTCAGCAGCCGATTTGAATGCTGCCCTGACTGCAACTTCTGTTTTACCGAAGCCGACATCACCGCAGACCAGTCGGTCCATCGGGTGCGGAGACTCCATGTCCTCCTTAATTGCCAATGTTGCAGACAGCTGATCGGGAGTATCCTCGTAGATAAATGATGCTTCCAGCTCCCTCTGAAGGTATGAATCAGGTGTAAACGAAAATCCTCCCGAAGCCAGCCTCCTTGCATAGAGCGCAATAAGGTCCCTGGCAATGTCCTTTACCCTGCTCTTTGTGCTCTGCTTCAGCTTCTGCCAGGCACCTGATCCCAGCTTGTAGATCTTTGGTTCGGCGCTCTCCTTTCCTTTGTATTTTGATATCCGGTGAAGCGAATGAATGCCAACAAAGAGAGTATCATTGTCCCTGTAAACCAGCTTAATCGCTTCCTGTATCTTCCCGTTGACCTCAATTTTTTCAAGGCCCCCGAACTTTCCTATGCCATGGTCAACGTGAACAACATAATCTCCGGGATTCAATCCCGTGAGCTCTTTTACTGAAATGCTTTCCTGCCTGGTGAAATAACCTCTTATCCTGAATTTGTGATACCGGTCAAATATCTGATGATCAGTAAACACTGATATTTTCAGGTCGCGATCGGTAAACCCCCCATGAAGATTTAACAGCAGGGCAGTGAAGCTCACTTCAGGATTTATTTCTGCGAAAATATCTCTGAGCCTGTCTATCTGTGATTGATTCTCAGAAATCAAAAATGTGCTGTAGCCGTTAAGGGTATTTGATACCAGTTTTTCAGAAAGAAGTTCAAAGTTCTTGTTGAATACAGGCTGGGGTTCAGTATGGAAGGTAAATTGTAATGCTGTTTCGTGCAGCCTGGTTTTTCCGAATTCAACAATCCTGAATTTTTCACATTCATCCAGGAACCTGGTACCAGTCATAATAAGATCCTTTTTCCCGGCAATCTGTCCCGACTCTTCACGCTGTACTGTCTGTGAGTAAATGGTGTTTATCTTTTCCCTTATATAAGCCGCATCATCAATCCAGATAACGGATGAAGATGGAATAAAATCAGTAAATGAATCACTTACCTCTTCTATAGAGATATCCTGGATATTGGGAATTACAGATACCTGCTTTTGTATATTCAGGGATAACTGATCGTCTGTATTAAAGGTTCTGATAGAATCGACCTCTTCACCAAAAAAGTCAATCCTGTAAGGAAGATCAGCCGAATAGGAGAAGACATCGGCTATGCTTCCCCTTATTGCATACTGGCCCGGCTCGTAAACAAAATCGACCCGATCAAAATTATATTCTTGCAGAACTTCCTCAAGAAATTCAAGTGAAAGCTTATCTCCTTTTGTGATATGAAAAGTGTTCTTTTTCAGGTTTTTACGGCTTATCACTTTTTCCATCACCGATTCCGGGTAAGTGACAATTATTCCTTTCCTCTTTCCTGATGCCAGGTGATTCAGCACCTCGGTGCGGAGAACAATATTTGCAGGTTCGGTTTGTTCGTACTGAACAGATCGCTTGTATGTTGACGGAAAGAAAAACACTGATTCTTCTCCACACAGTGAAACGAGATCATTATAAAAATATGCAGCATCCTCCTTTTCAGGGATAATGACAATATATGTAAACTGGGTATTCAGGAAGATGCTTGCAACAGCAATTGCCTTTGATGACCCTGACAAGCCTGCAACGCCGATTCTATCAACCCCTGAGGTGCTTATTGCTTCGGTAAGTCCGGAGAGAACAGGATGGGTATTAAAATGGCCGGTTAATTCATTTTCTCTCATCTGCCGTAATGTGGCGGCAAATTTAACATCTATTTTCCGGAAATTCTTTCAGTTTTGGAAACTCATGCAAAATACAGTCTCTTTATCCGGAATGGACCGGACCTTAAGTGTTCCCCCATGAGCACCCATTATCTGCTTCGAAACACTCAGACCTATTCCTGATCCGTTTTCCCTGGTGGTGAAAAAAGGAATGAATATTTCCTCAAGATTCTCTTTGCTTATCCCCGGTCCATTATCTGAAACGCATATCTCTTTATGGTCATGAAGATCACGACCGGCCGTAACGCTGATCCAGCAATCCGGATTATTTTCATTTGCCTCAACAGCATTTTTCAGAAGATTGATCAGGACAAGTGATATGAGATTTTCATCTGCAAAGATTTCAAGGTCAGGATCTTTGATAGTGAACGATATTTTTGTTTTTTCTTCTTTATCAAGAGAATCGGTAAGGATCTTAACTCGTGAAAACAGTTCTGATACCTTAAAGAGTTTCATCTCCGGTTTTGGGATATGCGTAAGCCTGCGGTACGAATCAACGAAATTCATCAGACCTTTTCCCTGCTCTCTTATTACTTTCAGTCCCTGGAGAGTGGCAGCAATGGTTTTATCGGTTACCTCCTCAGCTCTTACCTGGTTATCTCCCGATGAATATATTTTTGAAAGTGATTCTGATAAAGAAGTTATCGGTGTGATTGAATTCATTATTTCATGCATAAGCACCCTGATAAGCCTCATCCACGAATCAACCTCCTTTTCATCAAGTTCATGCTTGATATCCTGGATTGATAAAATTGTCACTTCATTATCGTCTGATCCGGATGACGTTGATTTAAGCAGTAGCTGTATCTCTCCCTGCTTTGTATTAACACCTGTCAGATGCCTCTCAAATGGTCTGAGGTTTTTTATTGTGTTAAAAAGGTTGATGTCAACACGTTCTATTTGCTGTAAATGGGTCAGTACATCCATGGTCAGCAGTCTTTTTGCTGCTGAATTTGCATGATGTATAAATCCTTTATTATCATAGGTTATAATACCTGTGGCAAGAAGTTCGAGTATTTTCCGGAAATACTGCTCCTGTTGCCTGTTTTCTATTTTCAGGTTTTGTATCTGCAGGTTTACATTATTCATACTCTGGTGTAGCTCTTTCAGGCTTCCGCTTTTATTATCAACGGGAAAGGTCAGGTTTGAATCGTCATTTTTCACCGATTCGAAGAAAAAGCGGATGTTCCTGTTGGTCCTGTTCAGGTAGTAGGTAAGGTTGGCTGTAACAATTGAAAGTATTATTACGGACAGTATAGAGAAGCGAAGAGAGCGTTCGCTGAAGATGAAGAATCCGGTCAGGGCTGAAAGCAGAAGGATGGCCGATACCCTTATGATAATATTGATATAAAGCTTTTTACTTATCATTTTGCCTGTTTTTATTGAGTTTGTTGTATAATGTCTGTCGTGTTATTCCGAGCTGTTCGGCAGCAGCAGTGAGGTTGCCATTATTCTTATCAAGGGCTGCCCGGATAAGCCGCTCCTCCATTTCTTCAAGTCTGATCACCGGATCCAGGCTGCTTATTTCCTCGGCAGGACGGAGATACAGATCTTCATGTTTAATGACCTGGGAGTCGCTCAGAATAACTGCTTTTTCTATTGTATTCTGAAGTTCACGGATGTTTCCCGGCCAGGAATAGTTCATCAGCTTGTCAAGGGCATGCTGATTAATTCTCATGTCGGATTTGTTATACTTAAGAGTGTATTTCCTGAGAAAAAACTCAGCAAGCATAATTATATCATTTCCCCTTTTTCTGAGCGGTGGCAATTCAATCTGAATAGTGTTTATCCTGTACAGCAGGTCCTCCCTGAAGAGCCCGTCCCTAACCATGCTTTCAAGATTCCTGTTTGTTGCACAGATCAGCCGTATGTCAATGGGAATGGCATTGTTCGATCCGATCCTTGTTACCTGCCGGTTCTCGATAGCTGCCAGCAACTTCGCCTGAAGGTGAAAGGAAAGATTGCCTATTTCATCGAGGAAAAGCGTACCCTTATCAGCTATTTCGAACTTGCCCTGCCTGTTTTCCCTGGCATCAGTAAAGGCACCCTTAACATGGCCGAAAAGTTCACTTTCAAACAGTGTTTCAGTAATTGCTCCCATATCAACACTCACGAGGAGTTCATTGGATCTGTTCGATAACCTGTGAAGTTCCCGGGCAATAAGCTCCTTACCGGTCCCATTCTCACCTGTGATAAGAACATTTGCATCTGTCCTTGCAACCTTCTTTACCAGGTTCATCACAGTAACTATCTGCGGAGACGAACCAATAATCTGACATTGTTCCCTGTTCAATTCTTTCTTAAGGCCTGTCTCCCTCTCCCTGAGGTCCCTCACCTCCTTTTTTGAAAGATTGAGCTGTATTGCGAGCCGGAGTGTAGAAAGAAGCTTTTCATTATCCCATGGTTTAAGGATAAAATCAGTAGCACCGGCTTTCAGGGCTCTAACTGCCACATTGATATCGCCATAGGCTGTAATCATAACAACCGATATATCAGGATTGGATTCCCTTACCTTTTCCAGCCAGAATATGCCTTCATTACCGCTATTGACACCGGCATTGAAATTCATATCGAGTAGCACAAGATTGTACTCTTTTTTCCTGAGTTCCGAGGGAATCTGATTCGGATTTGAGATTGCTGTCACCTCCCCGAACTCAGGTATCAGAAGTATCTCAAGAGCACTCAGGATACTTTTATTGTCATCTACAATTAATAAGTTTCCTCTCTGACCCGCCATTATAATTGGTTATTAGAATTTTCTTAACCACGGAGTAACACGGAGTTTTTCAGAGAGAAAAAACATTGATACTCCGTATAAACCCAGTGTAACCTCTGATGTAAAGTTATAAAAATTTATTGCAAATACAGATAAAATGTAAAAATATTTTACGTAAAAACGTAAAAAATATTTACTATTTAATAATAGCGAATTATATATGTATTTGTATATCAGGCATAAAGGATTTTGGCATTGTTTTAGTGTGCGGTTTAATAGCCAATCGCTAAGGATGGAGAAATGACAAGAATAAGGATCATTATCCGCAGTCTGTTTATAAACAGGGTTACCTCAATAATTACCATTGCCGGCTTTTCGATCAGCATTTCGATGGCAATGGTAATTATTGCCTTTTTAATCTCAGAATATAATACCGACCTGGAATTTCCCAAAATCGAAAGTATTTACAGGGTGATTGCCAACGATAATATTACATCGGTACGGGAAGATTTCAGGGAATATTTTATCGAACACTACCCCGCAATAGATGATGCATGCAGATATAATAATTTTGCGACCACGGTTACTTCTGAGAATCTTCCTTTCAGAGGTGCCATGATAATAACTGATAATTCATTCTTCCAAATCTTTTCCTTACAATTTATTCTGGGAGATGTTAATTCGGCATTAGAGAACCTGAATGATGTTGTATTGACAGAAAGTTTTGCCCGGAAAATATTTGGCCATCAGAATCCATTGGGAAAAACTCTGATTGCTGAATACAAAGAACCATTGATCGTTACAGGAGTGGTTCGGGATTTTTCAGACAATTCGAGCATAAAGGGTGATTTTTTTACCAATTCAAAACTTAAGATAATATACGAAGGGAGCAGCGACGGACAGGGAAACGAGGTTAACTTTTTCAGGTTATTTGTACTAATTAGGGATCAGGTAAGTATCAATGGTCTGGATGAATTATTGACAAAAGATATTTCTTCAATAGAATACAAAGTCGGATATAAAATAGAAAAAATAAACCTGTTACCTTTTAAGGAATCGTATTTCAAACAGGGACTGAACCGAAGTCAGACAAGGCATGCCAACCTGAAACTTATAAGAATATTTTCCGCGATAAGCACAGTAATTGTCCTCCTCGCGATTTTTAATTATATAAATCTGTCAACCGCAGCTCATTCCGACAGGCTGAAGGAGATTGGGGTTAAGAAGGCAATAGGCGCAAACAGGCGACAAATATTTGCTCAATTCATGGCTGAATCATTTATGGTATGCTTTTTTGCTTCACTGTTAGCAACCCACCTGTCAATTCTATGGGTACCCTTTTTTGAGAGATTTCTGGATGCCGGTATCAATTTGAATATATTATTCAGGCCTGTATGGTTGGGTTGGATTTTATTGGGAGTGGTGTTTGTCTCTTTCATTTCAGGTATTTATCCGGCATTATCAGTCTCGGGACATAAACCGGTCACAATATTAGGTGGCAAAGAAAAAGCGAAGCATGGTCACTTTGGTTTCAGGGCAGCTTTGAATACTATTCAAAATGCAGTATCGGTATCCTTGATAGTTACCATTATCTTATTATCAAAACAGATTGATTTTGTCAGAACAAGAAATTTTGGATTTGATACAGGTCAGTTGCTTAGAATTGATTTGCACTGGAGACTGGCAGATAAGGCAAACATAATAAGGGACAAACTTCTTGCTGATCCTTCAATAGAAAATGTAAGTTTTTCCCATGGATCTCCCGGAAGCATATATTCAACTTCATCATGGCGCGAGGTGGAAGACAAGGATATAATGATGAATAACCTTACGGTTGATACTTCATTTTTTAAAGTATTCAGCATTAATATATTAAAAGGAAGGGAATTGGTGCCATCCGATTTTAATAAGGTATGCTACATAAATGAAACAGCTTTCAAAATGTCAGGGTGGGATAATTATGAGGGCAGAAAATATAATGGCAGGGAAATAATCGGGATTGTTGAGGATTTTCATTATGCAAATCTGTATAATCAGATTGGACCACTTGCAATACAGGTTGCATCTGATTTTGGGATATCTCATCTTTCATTGAGGGTTAACGATGAGTCCCTTCAGCGGGTTATTAGCACTTTAGCTGAAGTCTGGAAAGATATCTGCCCCGGGCATGAATTAAAGTACCAGTTTTATGATGAATGGTTCGAGTCAATGTATAAGGGGGAAGAGAGGTTGATTGCCGCAATCCGGCTTTTTGCCTTCCTTGCTATTCTGATTTCCTGCCTTGGAATAATTGGGATGGCTGAGTATTCAATTAAAAACCGGACAAAAGAAGTTGGGATAAGGAAAGTAAACGGGGCAAGGATCGCTGATATTCTTTTCCTGTTGAACAAAGACTTTTTTAAATGGGTGCTGGCAGGGTTTGTATTATCCCTGCCGGTATCATATTACTTTATGAATGAATGGCTTAAGAATTTTGCTTACAGAACTGACCTGAGCTGGTGGATTTTTGCAGAAGCAGGATTAACAGCTACAGGTATCGCTCTACTGACTGTGAGTTGGCAGAGCTGGAGGGCGGCTACAAGAAATCCGGTGGAGTCTTTACGATATGAATGACCCCCCATCCCCCCCAAGGGGCCTGTCTGCCGTCTTCGTCCCGCAAAGCGGGACTTCGACGACCGAAGGCCGAAGCGTCAGCACAGGCAGGGATTTAGGGGTGGTTTTCTGGCAGAGATGGAGAGCAGCAATCAGGAATCCGGTGGAGTCTTTACGATATGAATGAACATTTAACAATTAACAATTGGTATATGATAATTAATTTATTAAAGTACAGTGCAAGGATAGTTAAAAGTCAAAAAGGCTATTTCTTGATAAACATCATCGGATTATCGATCGGAATTGCCTGCAGTATTCTTATTGCTCTTTTTATTATTCATGAATTGAGTTATGACAAGTTCAATGTAAAAGAGAAAAGGATATTCAGGCTTGTAGTTACGGGTAAAGCCGGTGATCAGGAAATGAATTATGCATATACATCAGCGCCCATAGGACCGACAATATTAAGGGAGTTTCCCGAAGTGGAAGACTTTACGAGGTTAAATACAAAGACCGGTGTGTTGGTGCAATACCTTGATAATAGATTTATTGAGGACAGTTATGCTGAGGCTGATTCCTCTTTTTTCAACATTTTTTCAATACCAATATTACGCGGAGACAGGAAAACGGTTCTTAATGCTCCATATAAGCTGGTACTGTCGGAATCAACTGCTAAAAAGATATTTGGAGATGATGACCCGATAGGCAGAATGATTAAAGTAGGGGGTGATACGGTTTTGTATTATGTTTCGGGAGTTATGGCAGATATTCCGGAAACTTCACATTTCGATGCAAAAATCATAGCATCATTTATTACCAATAACAGCAAGGAAGAAAACAACTGGTTGAGCAATAATTACGCCACCTATATTCTTCTGAAGTCAAATACTGAATTTGAAAATGTGAATGGCAAAATGCCGGAACTGATCAGTAAATACATGGGACCTGTTATAAAACAATATATGGGGATTAATTTTGAAGATTTTGTTACTAATAATAAGTATAAAGTTACTCTGCAGCCTTTGTCGGATATTCATCTTAATCCGGTATTTAAACAGAACACGAAACCTTCAAGAGATCCGAAATACCTGTATATTTTCGGGAGTATAGCACTATTGATAATTATTGTTGCAGTTATTAACTATATGAACCTTTCTACAGCCCAGGCTTCGGAACGGGCAAAAGAGGTGGGGATAAAAAAAGTGAATGGATCATCAAAGGGAATGCTAGTCCATCAGTTTTTGACCGAATCAGTATGTCTTTCTTTTATATCGCTTGTACTCGCACTTTTCATTATTGAATATTCGCTTCCTTTCTTCAATAACCTTCTGGGGATAAATCTCCAAATGAAATATTTTAGTGTCTGGTATACTATTCCTTTGTTATTTCTTTTATCTCTTGTAGTCGGTATTTCTGCCGGAAGTTATCCTGCATTCTTCCTTTCATCCTTCAGCCCTTCCATGGTTCTCAAAGGAAAACTCAGGGATAGTTTTAAAAATGGAAGATTAAGGAGTATCCTTGTTACCCTGCAGTTTTCAATCTCTATTATTCTGATTGCCGGTACAATGATTATATTCAGACAAATACAGTATATGCTGAATAAAGACCTCGGATTTAACAAAGAACAGCTTATGGTAATAAACCGGGCTGAAGTAATCGGGAACAAGGTAAAAACATTTAAAGATGCTATATACAATATCCCTGAAGTAATATCAGTATCATCTTCAACAGCTGTCCCGGGACACAGTTTTTCAGGGCAATCCTACACAATGGAAGGCAGGCCAGAAGAGATATTTGATTTCAGGATAAATTATGTTGATAACGATTTTTTCAAGACCTATGGTATAAGCATAGTTTCAGGAAGAAGCTTTGATGAATCATTCCCTTCAGATAACGATGCGATCATTATAAATGAAACAACAGTCAGAGAACTTAATACAACAGATCCACTGTCAGTAAGACTGAAATTCGGGGAAAATAAGCGGTCGGTTATCGGTATGGTAAAAGATTTTCATTTTATGTCACTCCAGAATGCAATTGCTCCTTATGCCTTTGGTCTGAAGAACAAAAATATGAATTATGGGTACATAAGTATAAAACTATCCGCTAATGCCACAATAAATACTGTCAGGGAAATTGAAAAGGCCTGGAAGGAATTTAGCGCCGATAATCCACTTCAGTATTTCTTTATGGATCAGGATCTTGCTGTACAATATAAGAGGGAAAAACAAGATGCACAATTGTCTGCCCTTTTTTCACTTCTAACTATTATTATTGCCTCTTTAGGATTGTTGGGACTAACCTCCTTTTCCATCAGGCAGAGAATTAAAGAGATTGGTATCCTCAAAACCTATGGAGCGAGAGTGACCGAAATAATGATCATGCTGAACAAAGATTTTTTAAAATTGGTTGTAGTAGCCTTCTGCTCTGCTTGTCCTGTTTCATGGTATGTAATGCACAAATGGTTGCAGAACTTTGCCTACAGGACAGATCTGAATTGGTGGATTTTTGGCCTGGCAGGAGTGTTGGCATTAGGAATTGCATTGATAACGGTTAGCTGGCAAAGCTGGAAAGCAGCAACGAGGAATCCGGTGGAAGCTCTCCGATATGAGTAATAATAAAATGCAAAAAATCCATATAACGAGGTGAATCGGTTTGGGAAATACGAGGCATTAATATACTTCAATTTTAAAATGAATAATAACGCAATATGTTTTACACTTTTTTTAAAATATTAGTAAGAGATATTAAAAGGGATAAGTTATCCTTCCTGATCAAGACGTTTGGTTTAACAGTGGGATTAACCTGTTTCTTGCTGATATTATTATTTGTTCTGTACGAGTTTAGCTACGACAAACAATTTCCCGGTTATAAAAATATATATCGTATTGTAATGAAACAACCGGGAAATATGTATCAGGGTTCTGATATGTTCGATGTTACGCCCGGACCTCTGGTTCCCTATTTAAAAGAGAATTTTCCTGAAATATTGTTTGCAACCCGAATTCAAAAAAGCCAGAATCTTGTTCAATATGAAAATAACTCAAATATTGAAGATGGAATATTTTATGTTGATGGCGATTTTTTAAAAATTTTCCCATTTCAGTTTATATTTGGCAATCCGGATAATTCCCTGGACAAACCAAATTCAGTAGTATTAACAAAAAAAACAGCATACAGATATTTTGGTAACATTAACCCTGTTGGACAATCATTATTTATAGATGAAAACAAAACATGCGAAATAACCGGAATAATTGAAGATATTCCGGATAATTTGCACTTTAAATTCGACTTTTTAGTATCATTTAACACTTATTATAATGAACATACTAAATACTTTAACTGGATCAGTAACAACTACAGAACTTACCTACAGCTAAGTAATAATACGTCAGTTAGAGAATTAGAGGATAAAGCCAACCTTTCAGTAAGAGATAAATTCGAGAAGAATAGCACAGTCCAGTTTATTTTTCAACCACTTACCGGTATCCATCTGCATGGCAATTGTAATTTCGAAATGGAGAAGAATGGCAGTATTAATCAGATAGTTACATTTTTTGCGGTTGGCTTGCTTATTTTGATAATCGCCTGTTTTAATTATGTAAATATATCTGCGGCCAACACGTCATACCGCTTAAAGGAGGCGGGAGTGAGGAAAGTTATTGGAGCAACTAACCGGCAATTAATTCTCCAATTCATTGGCGAATCGTTTGCCTATGTTTTCGGTGCTGCCCTGATAGTAGTGTTACTGATTATTTACCTGATAATTCCGGAATTTAATGTCTATGTACAAAGAGATATCCCTTATTCGTTTTTATTTGAACCAAAAGTCCTTGTCATTATATTATTATCTGTTGTAGTTGTAAGTATTTTATCCGGCATATTCCCGGCTTTTATAATAATAAAATATCAACCGGATCAAATATTTAAAAACGCTATTCACGCCAGGAGTAATAAAGGCTTTAGTCTGCAAAGCTCTTTCGTTGTTGCCCAGTTTGTTATTTCGATTATATTAATTATTGCTGCTATGACTGCCTATCGCCAATTGCAGTACCTGAAAAATAAGGACCTGGGATTTCAGAAGGAGAATATCATCAACATTTTTCTGCGTGACGGGCAATGCCGGGCAAAATATTCAACTATGAAAAATGAACTGTTAAAGAACTCAAATATTATTGATGTTACAATTTCAAGTGCTTTACTGGGCAATGTGATGAGCAGTACACACATCAACCTTGAAGGAAAATCAACAAATGAATTTGCTTTAATATACAGGTTATTTGTTGATGAAAACTTCCTGGAATTCTATGGAATACCATTAAATGAAGGTAATTCTTTTGCAAAATTGAAGGGCACAAACAGCAGATGCCATATCTTAAACCAGACTGCTGTCGACTTGTATAATTTATATGAAGCTGTTGGTCAAACATTAAGCCTTGGTGAAAGGGATATTTATGCTAATGGCCAGATAATTGGTGTAATTAAAGATATTTATTACAATCCTTTACATGATGAGATTTGCCCGTTGGCAATATCCAACTTGAATCCGTCAGAATATGAAGGCAGAGGTACTTTTTTATCGCTTAAAATTAGTCCTCAAGACCCTGAAAAAACTGTCTCGTATATTAAAAAGGTCTATACTCAATTCTCGCCGAATTATCCTTTCGGCTATAGTTTTTTAAACAATACTATTGAAAATATTTATGCTGATGAAAGGCGTTACCGGAATCTTAGTCAATTATTTTCAGTTATAGCAATATTTATTGCCTGCATGGGATTATTCGGCCTCGCAAATTTAAATCTGGAAAAAAGAACAAAAGAAATTGGTATCCGTAAGGTAAACGGAGCAAAAATCTCGGAAGTGATGATTATGCTAAACCTGGATTTTGTGAAATGGATTTCCATTTCTTTTATTATTGGATGCCCTGTTGCTTGGTATATTATGCATAAGTGGCTCGAAAATTTTGCATATAAAACTGGCCTTAGTTGGTGGATTTTTGCTATAACCGGAGTGCTGGTACTCGTAATTTCATTGATTACTATAAGCTGGCAAAGCTGGAGAGCAGCGACAAGGAATCCGGTGGAGTCTTTACGATATGAATGAACATTTAACAATTAACAATTGG
>CAYNGW010000022.1:16881-17022 GCA_964396955.1 uncultured Rikenellaceae bacterium
TTGGCCTGGCAGGAGTGTTGGCATTAGGAATTGCATTGATAACGGTTAGCTGGCAGACATGGAGGGCTGCAACCAGGAATCCGGTTGAGTCACTGAGGTATGAATGAAGTTAAAAACAATTTCGGATTGCGGATTTTCGAT
>CAYNGW010000023.1:0-16989 GCA_964396955.1 uncultured Rikenellaceae bacterium
CGTATAAAATTTCTGCAGAGAATTTTTCGCTCTCATAATGGCCGATATCAATGATAATCATCTTATTCCCGGCTTCAAAAAAACTATGATATCTGACATCGGCAGTAATATAGGCATTTGCTCCCGACGCTATGGCATCATTCAGGAGCGCTCCGCCGGAACCTCCGCAGAGTGCTGCTTTTGTGATCTTATTGCCCGTAAGCTTTGAATATCTGATGCCTCTTGCAGAGAATTCAGATCCTATCGTCTTCAGGAAATCCTTTTCCTCCGCCGGTTCTTGCAGATCGCCTGCACAACCGAGTCCGACCTCGATATTTTCATTCTCAAGCGGGTATATATCATAGGCAACTTCTTCATAGGGATGGGTTTCAAGAAGGGCCTTTATAACCTTGTCTTTCAGGTGAGAGAACATAATTGTCTCAAACCTTATCTCCTTTTCAAAATGTACTTTGCCTTTTTCCCCGGCAAAAGGATTGCTGTCTTCACCTCCTCTGAAACTGCCTGTTCCTGGTGTTGTGAAACTGCAGTAATCATAATTCCCGATAACTCCCGCTCCGGCTCTGAAGATAGCTTCCCTTACGTTATCAAGGTGATTCTCAGGTATATAGGTAACGAATTTAAATAACCTGTTTTTCAACGGAGACAATGTCTTAACATTTTTAAGTTTCAGCTTTTCGGCCATTTTTCTGCTGACCCCGTTACCAATTACGTCAAGATTGGTGTGGGCGGAATAGATCGCCACTTCCTGTTTTATGGCTTTCAGTATCAGCTTTTCTGTTACAGTTCGTCCGGATAGCCTTTTGATACCGGTAAAAATCAGCGGGTGATGTGATATGATAACATCGCATCCGGCATAGCCAGCCTCATCAAGAACTTCATCAGTGACATCGAGGGTGATAAGTGCTGATTTTATCTCCTTATCAGGCAATCCGACCTGCAGCCCCGAGTTATCATATCCCTCCTGGAATGATAATGGTACTGCAGAATCGAGAAATAAGCAAAGATCTTTTAGTTTCATATTTGATATAATTCCTTTGTGCCCTTTGTGGTTAAAATTTTTCTGACCACGAAGGGGTTACTGAATGTTATCGCGTAAATCGAGCAACAGGCTCTTGATCTTCTGAAGCGCCTCATTGATTTCGTACTTGTAGTCAGCCTCTTCCCATTTGCCTGAAAGCCGTTTTTTTGCACCCGGAAGAGTCAACCCTTCTTCCCTGAGAAGATGATGGATGATCTTCAGGTTTTTTATGTCGGTTGGTGTAAACATTCTGTTCCCCTTTTTATTCTTCATGGGTTTCAGGATGTTGAATTCATTTTCCCAGAACCTGACAGTTGAGATCGGTACATTCAGCATTGCAGCTGTTTCGCCTATTGAATAATAAAGTTTTTCGATCGGTTTTTCCCTGTATGGCATATTATTTATTTATAATAGATTTCACCATTGTCTGTAATCGTGATTATTGCATCAGGAAAGTCAAGAGCGACAAGATCCTGAATTTTCCTTATCACCCGTTTATCCGGATCAACTCTTACACCTGCTCCGGGAAGCTGAAAAACAGGAATTATCTTTCCGGATATGAATTTCCCGGAAGTGTCCACATTCAGTTTTATGACTGGAGCTATTCCGTTTGGTCCCTTGAGATTGAACCTTCCATAAGTGCAGAAATTCCCAAGGCTGTATCCGATGAAGCGGTCCCTGTAAACCTCGACAGCCCTGGTAACATGAGGTCCGTGGCCAAATACAATATCAGCTCCGGCATCAATCATCGAGTGCGAGAATTTGTGAACGTCTCCCCTGTTCTCGGTATACATCATCTCATCTGTTTTGGGAACACGCTGATAATCTGCTCCCTCAGCGCCGCCGTGCAATGATACTATCACAATATCACAGGTATCTGCAAGAGATCTTACAACAGCTTCTGCTGCAGGAATCTCATTGATGCTGACCGTTCCTGCATTGGGTGCAAAAGCGCAAAATCCAAAAAGAATGCTGTCTTTCCGGAATATTGAATACGGATGTTCAGATAATCCGCCATAGTTAATCCCAAGTGAATCAAGCAGCTCCATAGTACGTTTCCTTGCCGGAGGCCCAAAATCGCCGAAATGATTATTTGCCAGGCTGATAACGTCAAATCCCGATACTGCAAGGGCAGATGCATACCTTTCCGGCATCCTGAAAAGGTAGCATTTTGTAGTGTCCCTGCATTTTTTTGCCGGTTCACCGTTGTCGAGAAATGATCCTTCAAGATTTCCGAAAGTGATATCCGAGGCAGCAAGCGTATCGGAAAGATCTCCCAGCAGAATCAGGGGATTGTCGTGAGGAGGAAGGTATTCGGGTGAGGGGAAAGATGTTCCGAACATAATATCTCCGACGCCGGTTATAGTAATATTTCTCAGTGCCGGAATGGTATCATTTGAAAAAGCAAAACCTGAAACAGACTGACAGGGGAATAGTAGTGTGGAAATTAGAATAAAGGTGAAGTTTATCTTCATAAAAAAGTTTAAGGAAGATCTAATCAAAAGACTGACCTGTTTTTGAAGCTATTTCAATCATTCTCTCGTATTCCTCAGGAGTCAGATCATTAAAATAATAGTTTACCGGATCGACATTTGTCCCGTTAAGTTTTATCTCATAATGCAGATGAGGTGCTACCGACATCCCAGTACTGCCGACAAATCCGATTACATCACCCCTCCTTACCTTCTGCCCTGCCCTCACGTTGAAACTGTCGAGATGGGCATAAATTGAGGTATATCCGAAACCATGGTTTATTATTATATGATTACCGAGGCCCCTTTTTGATGAAATAACGGTCGCAACAGTTCCGTCACCTGTCACGTAGATATCGGTTCCTGAGGGTGCAGTAAAATCCATTCCTGCATGAAATTTAATTATTTTGTAGATCGGATGAATCCTTAATCCGTAACCTGAGGCTGTTCGTGTCAGATCCTTATTGGAAATGGGCAGAATTGCCGGAATTGATCTTAACATCTCCTCTTTCCTCATCGCCAGGGTTATCAGGTCATCAAACGATTTTGACTGGACATATATCTTTTTCCTTATCCGGTCAAGTTCTTTTGTCGTTTCTATAACAATGCTTGAATTATCAAATCCCTCAAGTTCCTTGTACCTGTTAATGCCGCCTACTCCCCCTTCGCGCAAGGTTACGGGGATCGGTTCGGCTTCAAATATTGTCCGGTAGAGATTATCGTCAGTTTCCTGGAGCTGGCCTATAACCTTTTCAAGATTATTCATTTCCCTGTGGATCAGATCATACTGAAGGGTAAGCTGATCTATCTCCCTTAACAGAGCTTTCTCCTTCGGTGAATCGACAAAAATTGCGAAGATCAGATAATAAACAAGAGCGATCAGAAGGGATGCCACAAAATATGCCAGTCCTCTCAGCAGCATTGCGCGGAAACCAAGCCGTACCTTGTCAAAACTGAGAGATTCGGGATTAAACTTATATCTTGAGCCTGGCATAATGCAGCAAAGATAAAAAATTCATAAAAAGAAAACAGCTCCGATTGCGCAGAGATATGTAAATTTATGAATAAAGAATTATAACTGAATGATTATCTGAATTTTGTGCTCGAAGTAATGAGCTGGATCATGTCAAAATATTCATCTTCAGTCAGATCATCATTAAAGTAATAGAGAGGATTCTTATGCTGGCCGTACTGATCGATCTGGTAATGAAGATGGGGACCTGACGATGTGCCTGAACTGCCGGTTAGCCCAATCAGATCTCCGCGTTTGACATCCATCCCTTTGGATACCTTTATACTGCTGAGATGTCCGTAAATTGTCTGATAGCCATATCCATGATCAATACGGACATGATTTCCGAAACCGTTTGAGTTCCATCCGGCTTCAATTACCGTTCCGGAGCCTGTGACATAAACCTCTGTACCATACGGGGCACTGAAATCCTGTCCGAAATGCCATTTAGGGTTTCCGGTTACCGGATGTACCTCTCTGAATTTCAAACCATCGCCCAATCTTATCGTAACATCAACAGGACTGATCATTGGCAGGTATTCGTACATTCTTTCCCATTCAGCTCTTTTTTTTTCAATCGCCCTGAATGATTCATCCTGAACGTTTACTATGTTTTTCATCTGTTCGATCCTTGTCCGGGTCGATTTCATAAGACCTGCGTTGATATAGTTGTCAAGGTCCCTGAATCTGTCAACACCTCCGAATCCCGGGTTCCTGAATGATTCAGGGATGCTTTCCATTTCAAGTACAGACCTGTAACGGACTTCATCGGACATTTTAAGACTGTTGAGAACAGCCTGTGCGTTATCGAGTTCTTTCTCTGCCAGCGTATATTGAAGCTTCAGGTTATCGATCTCCTGGTTAAGCATTTCTTCCTTGGGAGATCCAAAAAGGTCTTCGAAAATCGCACTGTAAATCATTGTGACACCAACAGTGACAGTAAACCAGAAAACCAACCTTAAAAGCTTCTTGCTCCAGGGAAGTCGTACCTGCTTGTATTGCAGATCATTAGGGTCCAGAAAATATTTCCGGTTACTCATTGGCCGGGTCAGAATTTCGAATTTTTGCAACAGGCAATCGACAAATCTAAATCAAATAAATTAATTTTACAAGCCAATTTTCAGGTATATTTACAATATCCATCGACTATTAACAGATGAAGGCACAGGAACTGAGACAGTTATTTTTTGAATTTTTCCGGTCCAAAGGGCATGAAATTGTTCCCTCGGCACCAATGGTGATAAAGAATGATCCTACGCTCATGTTCACGAATGCCGGGATGAATCAGTTCAAGGATATTTTCCTGGGAAACAGCAAGTCAAAATACAGGAGGGTGGCAAATTCACAGAAATGCCTCAGGGTTTCAGGAAAGCATAATGACCTGGAGGAGGTTGGTCACGACACTTACCATCATACCATGTTTGAGATGCTTGGTAACTGGTCATTCGGGGAGTATTTTAAGAAAGAAGCCATAGAATGGGCATGGGAATTTCTGACAAAGCGGCTGAACATTTCCGAGGACCGTCTTTATGCAACTGTATTCCAGGGCAGTCCGGAAGACAATGTCCCCCGTGATGATGAAGCTTTCAGATTCTGGCAGAAATGCTTCCCGCATAAGCCTGATCATATTCTTGAAGGACCAAAGAAAGATAATTTCTGGGAAATGGGAGAAACAGGTCCATGCGGCCCCTGTTCTGAAATTCATGTTGATATAAGGGAAGATAAAGAAAGAAGCAAGCTATCAGGACAAAATCTCGTCAATAAAGGGAATCCGCAGGTGATTGAGATCTGGAACCTGGTTTTCATCAAGTATAACAGGAAAGCTGATGGTTCACTTGAAACGCTTCCATCGAAGCATGTTGATACAGGTATGGGATTTGAACGGCTTTGCATGGTTGTCCAGGGTAAAAAATCAAATTACGATACAGATATCTTTCAGCCAGTAATAAAAGAAATTTCATCCATTACAGGGAAAAAATACGGAGTCAATGAATCCTGTGATACGGCCATGCGTGTGATTGCCGACCATCTCAGGGCAGTCTCATTTTCAATTGCCGACGGACAGATCCCGTCGAACAATAAGGCAGGGTACGTTATCAGAAGGATCCTCCGCCGGGCAGTAAGATACGGATACAATAACCTTGGGATCGAAGAACCTTTTATCTACCGGCTTGTACCAAAGCTCGCTGCAACCATGGGCGATCATTACCCTGAATTAGGATCATTGAAGGAGCTGATATCAAAAATAATTCTGGAAGAGGAAACAGCATTTCTTACAACCCTCGGAAAAGGACTTAAAATGATCGATAAAATGATCTCAGATCTGAAGAAGAGAAATAAGAAAATTTTACCAGGGAAGATTGCTTTTGATCTCTATGACACTTTTGGATTTCCTGCTGACCTCACCCGGCTGATCCTTAGGGAAAACGGAATGGAGCTTGATATTCAGGAGTTTGAAAATGAGATGAAAAACCAGAAGGACCGGTCACGAGTGGATGCTTCTCTCGATGCAGGCGACTGGGAAATTATCAGGGACACCGGTGATACACTGTTTACCGGTTATGAAAAGACTGAAGAAGATGTTCTTATCACGAAAAGCCGTATGGTAAGGATCAAAGGAAAAGAGATCTGCCACATAGTTCTTGATAAGACTCCGTTTTATGCTGAATCGGGAGGACAAGTCGGCGATACAGGATATATCACATCAAAGAAGGAAAAAATCGAAATCACTGATACTTTAAAGGAAAATAACCTTATAATCCATGTAGCGAAGAAGGCACCTGCAGATCCTAAAGCTGAGTTTACTGCAACTGTTGATATTGAAAAACGGCTGATGACCGCCAATAACCACACAGCTACTCATCTGATCCATTATGCGCTGCGCGAAGTTCTCGGAAAGCATGTGGAACAGAAAGGTTCTCTGGTTACTCCGGAACGTCTGAGGTTCGATTTCAGCCATTTCACAAAACCCGGAAGGGAAGAGCTTCTCAGGGTGGAGGAGATCGCAAACCGGCTGGTAAGAGAAAACAATCATCAGATAATAACTGATAATATATCGTTTAAGAAAGCTCAGAAAATGGGTGCAATGGCACTTTTCGGAGAAAAATATGGAGAGACTGTCAGGGTGGTGAAATTCGGCGATTCAGTTGAACTGTGCGGCGGAACTCACGTTGAATCAACAGCCAGCATAGGCATAATCAAGATAATTTCGGAAGGAGCCATAGCTGCCGGAATAAGAAGGATCGAAGCGGTAACGGCAGGGAAGGCATATGAATATATAAATGAAAAACTTGCTGTTGTTGAAGATGTTGCTGCCCTTCTTAAAAGCACGGGAAGCATAAAAGAGAGCGTTGAAAAGCTTCTTTCTGAAAATAATTCCCTTAAGAAATCACTGGAAAAATATCAGGCGAAGTCGGCAATGGACGCTTTAAAGACCCTTGAAGAAAAAGCAGTAACCATAAAGGATATAAGGTTCCTTTCAGGCCAGATTGAAGCCGATTCACCCGAAACTCTGAAGACAATTGCATTTGAAGTGAGAAAAAAATCCGAAAACAGTGTCATGGTCATAGCATCATCCATCGGAGGAAAAGCAAATCTTGTTGTGATGGTAAGCGACAAGCTCACGAAAGAAAAAAATATCAGTGCGGTTAATATAATAAAGGAAATTGCGGGCGAGATCAGCGGGGGTGGCGGCGGACAGTCATTTCTTGCCACTGCAGGGGGTAAAAAGCCTGAGGGGATTGCCAATGCGTTAAAGAAAGCCGAAGAGTACCTCCGGAATATTTAAAGAATATTTTAGTGACTGGCAACCGATTAGCGGCGTCCGGTATTTTTTATACTTTTGAAGCTTCAGTTTTAATAATGAGAAATCACAGGACAAATAGTCTGGCTGCAGTTGTCATTGCAACTGTTCTGTATGCGGTTTCATGTACGCCTGAATCATGCCTCGAAGAGACTGTAGCCAAAGCTAAGGTCCCTTTTTATCTTGGCAGCACACAGAAAATCAAGGCTCCTGACAGTCTTACGATATACGGGTTGAACACAGGATCAAATAAAATATATAATAGTTCTAAAAATATCAGCCGGGCAGATCTGCCGCTGGATCCCCAGGCTGAAAGCTGCAGTTTTGTGATCAAAATCAATGGAGTTTCTGATACGCTGTTGATAATGTATGATTCATACCCGCACCTAATTTCAAAAGAATGCGGATATACTTATTACCATACTATTGATTCACTCACTTTTTTGAATAATATTTTCACGATAATTAAAAAAAATATGTTTGTAACAACAATCAATGAGGAGAACTTCCGGATATTATATTAATATTTTGATATTATTCTGCTCACTGTCAGTCAGCGGACAAACCGAGCCGCCCGACACTGTTCTGATACCGCTTAAAATCAGGATTGGTGTTGAAGTCATAGGACCGGTAATTTATCTGACAGATGAAAATAACATGAATGCTGAGGGATTCATTTCTGCTGATCTTAATGAAAGGATCGGTCTTTCCCTGGGTGCCGGATATTCCGATTATAAGTACTCGCAGTACAATTACGAATATATGAATAAAGGCCTTTTTTTCAAGGCAGGAGTTGATTTCAATCTTCTAAGACCGGAAAAAGCCATGGGGAAATATTGGGCAGGTATCGGATTGCGTTACGGGCTAAGTTCGTTTACTTCTGAAATACCATCCTTTAAGCACGAAAATTACTGGGGCACAATTACTTCTTCAATCGCCCCCTCAACGTATCTCGGTCATTATCTTGAGGCTTCACCCGGATTTAAGGCAGAGATCTTCAAAAATTTCAGTATGGGTTGGTCTCTGAACATCAGGAAACTTCTCTATACAGGAACAGGAAGAGATCTCAGTCCTCTCTATTTCCCTGGCTACGGGGCCGGAGGAGAATCTGTCGGCTTTGGGATAAGTTATTTTTTCGTGTGGAATATACCGTTCAAAAAAATCAAAGTTGAAGTAAAACAGGAAGAGCCTGAAGAAACTGAAGAAACCGAAATACCTTAAATCAAACCTCTTTCTTACTGAACAGCCATAATCCTGCATACGTCAGGAATCCGTTTACAAGAATCATTTCGAATCCGAATTTATAACCACTGAATAGTTCTTCCGAAAACGCGTTCAGAAAGATGCAGATGAGGGGAGATATTATTGCGATATACGGTGTTATCCTGTCATTTACCTTCCGTTTTGTAAAGAGCCCGAAAGAGTAAAGTCCGAGCAGTGGTCCATAGGTGTAACCGGCGATGGTAAACAGCTCATCGATGACAGCCTTGTTATTTAAGCTGCTGAATATCAAAATGCTGATAAAGAATATAAGCGCAACTGTAAGATGAACACCGTACCTGATCCTTGTAACTTTCTTTTCAGCGATACTCTTCCGGCGATCCAAACCAAGGAAGTCGATACTGACGGAAGTGGTCAGCGATGTAAGAGCTCCGTCAGCACTGGGGAAAGCGGCTGAAATAAGCCCTATCATAAAAACCAGCCCTGCCATCGGTCCAAGGTATTTGATGGCTATAGTCGGGAACATGTCATCGGATGCGGCAACATTTATTCCTTTGCTCTGTGAATATAAAAACAGGAATGCTCCAAGGAAAAGAAATAACAGGTTGACAAAAATCAGGATGCCGCTGAAAGTGAACATGTTCTTCTGTGCTTCCCTTATATTCCGGCAGCTGAGATTCTTCTGCATCATCTCCTGATCAAGACCCGTCATTGTAATTGTGATGAACATTCCGGAAAAGAACTGCTTCAGAAAGAACCGTTCATGATGCCAGTCGGTAATGAACATCCTCGACATATCGGTTTCGGTGATTTCTGAAAAAAGCCTGAGGGCAGGAATCCCCAGTCCTTTACTTATATATATTATGGACAGAATAACTGCAAGAAGCATGAATGTTGTCTGCAGTGTATCTGTATAGACGATTGTCCTTATGCCTCCTTTAAAAGTATACAGGATGATCAGGATAATGAAGACAAGTGCATTTACCCAGAAGGGAATGTTCCAGGCGTCAAAGATAAACATTTGTAATACATTGATTACCAGAAACATTCTAAGTGATGCTCCGAGCGTTCTGGAAAGAATAAAAAAGCCGGCTCCTGTTTTGTACGACCAGAATCCAAACCGCTGCTCAAGATAGGAATAGATAGATGTGAGCTTCAGCCTGTAATACAATGGCATCAGGACAAGGGCTATAATAGCATAACCAACAAGATAACCCAGCACAACAACCATATAGCTGAACTGGGTATCTCTCACCCAGCCTGGTACAGACATGAAAGTGACTCCTGACAGTGAGGCTCCTATCATTCCGTATGCTACCACAAACCACGGGGATTTCCTGTTCCCGATAAAAAACGACTGATCATCTGCTTTCCTGGCTGTTATCCAGGTGACAGTAAACAATAAAACCGTATAGATCAGGAAGATTCCAAGGATCAGTGCCGGTGACATAAAGGGAGATTTAATCTGCAAGGATAACAAAAAGAATGCAAGGCAAAAAACTCAATGGTCATTAAAAAGAACAATAATTGGATTATTTTTGTCTAAAACTATCCGTCATGAGCTTCACCGAGTTTCCTTCCAGGCTTCTGGAAAATGCAGTAAACGAATTTGCATCACTTCCCGGGATTGGAAGAAAGACAGCTTTCCGGCTGGTAATGACCTTGTTAAGAAGAGATCCTGAAGAAGTCAGAAGATTCGGGGAAAGCATCCTGAAGCTCCATGAAGGGATCCATTACTGCAAGGTATGCAACAATATTTCCGATACCGAGATATGCAATATCTGTAATGATGATAAACGGGATAAATCAGTTATTTGTGTTGTGGAAAACATCCAGGATGTGATGGCTGTTGAAAACACGCATCAGTATAAGGGATTATATCATGTACTTGGGGGGATAATATCCCCCATTGACGGGATTGGTCCTTCGGATCTGAAGATCGACTCCCTGGAGGAAAAGGTGAAAACCGGTGGAATAAAGGAAATAATACTCGCCCTGAGTGCAACCATGGAGGGAGACACAACTAATTATTATCTTTACAGAAAACTGTGCAATTATAACACCCTGATTACAACCCTGGCGAGGGGTGTAGCAATCGGTGATGAACTTGAGTATACTGATGAAATAACGCTCGGACGAGCAATAAACAACCGGAATCCCTATCAGCAATGATGACATCTGTAAATAAATTCCTCTCAAATTCGGGAAAGAGCATGAAACGCTCTGCCATAAGGGAGATCCTTAAACTCCTTCAAAATCCTGATATGATCTCCTTTGCGGGAGGACTTCCGGCTCCCGAGACTTTCCCGGTTGATGACCTTAAGGAAATAGTACTCGAGGTACTTGAAAAAGACGGGGCAAACGCACTTCAGTACGGAACAACTGAAGGTGATATGCTCCTCCGTAAAATGCTGGTCGAAAAACACAATCGCGACGGATTGAACTTATCTATCGATAATGTCATAATAACTACTGGATCCCAGCAAGCCCTGGATCTCATCGGAAGAATATTTATTGACAATGGTGATTATGTACTCTGCGGACTTCCTTCATACCTGGGTGGACTGAATGCCTTTACAGTTTACGGTGCCAGGCTGAAAGGCATAACACTTGATGAAAACGGCATGAAACCGGATGAACTTGAGGAGACCATCATCAGCCTCAAGGAGCTTGGCAACAAAATCAAATTTTTATATATCATACCTGATTTTCAGAATCCGGCTGGGATAACAATCCCGGAAGAGAGAAGGATCAGAATAATTGAAATAGCAGAAAAGTACGGCCTCCTGATTGTCGAGGACAGTCCTTACCGTGATATACGTTTCACCGGAGAGTCTCAGCCTCTGATGTACCAGCTCGATAAGACCGGAAGAGTCATAACATTATGTACATTCTCAAAGATCTTTGCACCGGGATTCAGAGTCGGATGGATAATCGGCCATCCTGAAATACTCGACAGGATAGTAATGGCAAAACAGACTGCCGACCTCTGCACATCCGCGTTTGTTCAGAAGATCATTGCCCGTTATCTTGAGAAGGGATTGCTTGACAAGAACCTGAAAAAGACAATTGCCCTTTATGGTGAAAGACGCAATCACATGATAAAATGCTTCAGAAAATATATGCCTGCAGGTGTAACCTGGACAGAGCCGGAAGGAGGTTTGTTCCTGTTTGTGACCCTTCCTCCCGGTCTTGATACCGACAGAATTTTCAAAAAAGCCATAGAGAAAAATGTGGCATTTGTTTCAGGATCAACATTTTTCTGCAATGATTCCGGGCATAACACAATGCGAATTAACTTTTCATTTTCAAAACCTGAAGTGAGCGAGGAAGGGATTAAACGTCTGTCACGGGTGATTGAAGAAGAATTAACCGGCAGATAATATATATGGAACTCTCCGTTATTATTGTCAGCTACAATGTAAGGCATTTCCTTGAACAGTGTCTTTCTTCAGTCCGGAAAGCTTCTAAAAATATAGAGACTGAGGTATTTGTTGTTGACAACAATTCAGCAGACGGCTCCTGTTCAATGGTAAAAAGTGAATTCCCCGGGGCAAAGCTTATAATTAACCATGAAAACAGAGGTTTTTCTGCTGCCAATAACCAGGCTTTAAAGCTGGCTGCAGGCAGATTTATCCTGATCCTTAACCCTGATACAATAGTACAAGAGGATACATTCACGAGATGCATCTGTTTCATGGAAAGCCACCCTGATGCAGGAATTGCCGGAGTAAGAATGATCGATGGAAAAGGCAGGTTCCTTCCTGAATCAAAAAGAGGAATTCCCATTCCTGAAACGGCTTTTTTCAGGATGATGGGATTTTCATATCTGTTTCCAAAGTCCGAGCGCTTCAACAGGTATTATCTTGGACATCTTGACGACATGAAAACAACAAAGGCTGACATCATTTCCGGAGCCTTCATGTTTATCCGCCGGGAAGCATTTCTTAAAACCGGACTGCTGGATGAGGAGTTTTTCATGCACGGAGAGGATATAGATTACTGCTACAGAGTATTACAGAAAGGATTCAGTAATTATTATTTCGCCGGAACAAATATTATTCACTACAAGGGAGAAAGTACGAAAAAGGAGGGCGTGAATGTCTTTATCGCCCTTTACAAGGCAATGATAATTTTCGTCCGCAAGCATTTCAGCGAAGGAAAGTTTAAGAATTATATTTTAGCCATACAGACTGCAATAATCCTGAGGGCAGGATTGTCATTATTTACCAGATTCATGAAAAGAGCTTTTCTTCCTGTTACAGATGGTGTTCTGATCTACCTGCTGTACAGGATCATTGCCTCGTTCTGGGGAACATATAAATTCGGAACGGGATACATATTCCCTGAAATATTTCCGGAAATTATAATTCCTGCCTATACGTTTATCTTTCTTCTTTCAATCGCATTTTTATCAGGGTACAGAATCCCGTCCAAAACAGGAAACGCAGTAAAGGGTATAATAGCTGGTACCGTCATAATTCTTATTATCTATGCTCTCCTTCCCGTCAGTCTGAGGTTTTCAAGGGCAATAATTATTTTTGGAGGTCTAATATCCCTTATTGTTATACCCTTTTGGAGATTGCTTATCTCATTTATTTTCCCGGGAATCGCCGAAAATCCGTTTTCAAAAACCAGAAGGACTATCATAGTTGCCGATGATGAGGGCTATTTAAAGTTGACAGATCTCATCTCGTCAAATGAAATAAAAAACAAGGTCGCTGGAAGAGTCAGCCTTGATATAGATGATATGAAGGAAGAGGTACTGGGCCATATCGGACAATTGAGGGAAGTAATAAGAATTAACAAAATCAAGGAGGTGATCTTCACTACAGGTAAGATGACAGCCGCTCAAATAATTGATTCTATGCACCTTATATCTGATCTTAACATCACTATCCGTATCGCATCATCTGGTGAAAAATATATATTCGGAAGCAGGTATGTGAATCCGGAAAATGAGCTTATCTCACTTAGCCGTCCGTCTCTAAGAAAAAAAATCCTTCCCTGGTTTCAGAAACTGTTCAAATAATTGTTTCAGATTCCTTCTGTTAAATCAAACAATTTGCCTTCCTGAATGTTATTTGTGTATTAAGAAACAAATAACTAACAGGATCAGGGAAATGGCAAGAATGAACATACTGCTTCCCGCGATGGGAGAAGGAGTGATTGAAGCGACAGTAAATAAATGGCTGGTTTCAGAGGGTACCGCAGTAAAGGAAGACGATCCCCTTGTTGAAGTGGCTACAGATAAGGTAGATTCAGAAGTACCATCACCTGCTGAAGGCACTATTGTATCGATCACCGCCAGGGAAGGTTCTGTGGTGAAAGTCGGCGAAGTACTGGCAACAATTGAAAGCAAAACTGTATCAGGATCTGAAACAGAAAAGAAGGTTGAGAAGGAAGTCGAAAGGATACGGGAGACTATCTCCGGGATCAGAAATGAGAAAAAAGAAATTGAGGATCTTTCACATAACCTGAAAAGTCGTACGCCGTCAGGGAAGTTCATATCTCCCCTTGTCCGGAGCATTTCAGTACGCGAGAGCATAGGCTATGCCGAACTCGATACCATTACAGGCACCGGAATGGATGGAAGAATCACCAGGGATGACATAATCAAATTCCTTGAAACAAGGAAGAAGGCAGGGGAAGCTGCAGAACCTTTAAAAGGGAAGGAAGCTTACGGACGGTCAGATAAAGTTAAATCTGCCGGGAAACTGACTTCCGGTGACGAAATTATTGAGATGGACAGGGTCCGCAGGCTTATAGCAGAGCATATGGTTCTTTCAAAGAAAACTTCGCCCCATGTTACATCATTTATTGATGCGGATGTCACAAGACTGGTCAACTGGAGGAACTCCGTCAAAGACAGGTTTCAGGCAACAGAAGGACAGAAACTTACGCTCACTCCTATTTTTATTGATGCAGCTGCAAGGGCATTATATGAGTTCCCGATGATAAACATCTCAGTTGAAGGAAATAATATCATCAAAAAGAAGAACATAAATATTGGCATGGCTGCTGCTTTGCCGGACGGCAATCTCATTGTTCCGGTCATAAAGAATGCCAATGAGAAAAATCTTACAGGGCTGGCAAAAAGTGTCAATGATCTTGCTGAAAGAGCAAGAAATAATAAGCTTAAGCCTGATGAGATAACAGGAGGAACATTCACAATCACAAATTTCGGCAGTTTTAATAATCTCGCAGGGACACCTATTATAAATCAGCCCCAGGCTGCCATACTGGGTACGGGTGCAGTCAGAAAGGTACCTGCAGTAATTGAGACTCCTGATGGCGATGTTATAGCAATACGTCAGATAATGATACTTTCCCTGAGCTATGACCACAGGGTTATAGATGGTGCACTTGCAGGAAAATTCCTGAACAGGTTAAAAGAAATCCTTGAAAATTACTCGGGTGAAATAGTATAATTCTTTCCTGCAATTCATTATCTTTGCCCGGTTCAGAAAAATCCTTTATCGACTTAAAAAAGGACAAAAACAATTTGCCTTTTTTTTAATATTTCTGTTATATTAGTACTTTTAATTATTGAAACATAAAGACATAAAACCTCTTTCCTGTATTGCGCCGGATACGAACCTGAAGAGGCTGGGTATGTCATATGATTTATATCTGTATAAAATGATCAAAAGGCTGATTCTGCTGACATCGCTTCTGATCTTGTTTTCAGAATGTTATGTATTCCCCCAGGCTAAAGTTCAAATAAAAATGGATTTTTATGAAGCTGAAAGCTGGATCCTTTTTGAAGATTTTGAAGAAGCCCTTCCATTGTACGAGCGACTTCTCGAATACTTTCCGAACAATTCAAATTATAAATACAGGCTCGGACAATGTTATCTGAACAAACCGGGCGAAAAGGAAAAAGCTATAGGCTATCTTGAAGATGCAATAAAGAACATCAATCCGAATTACAAGGAAGGAAAATACAAGGAAACAGGCGCACCTTATGATGTCCTGTACTACCTGGCTAATGCATACAGGATTAATAATCAGATAGATAAAGCTATCGAGACCTATCAGCTTTTCAAAGAGAATCTTGATACTAAAATCTACAATCCTGATGTTGTTGATGAACAGATTCAGTCATGCCTCAACGCAAAAGATCTGATGGGTATACCTCTTTATATAAGGGAACTTAATGCCGGGAGCAATATTAACGAAAACAACTCCGAATTCAATCCTGTTATCTCCGATGATGAGAGAATAATGGTATTTTCCAAAAGCGAGAGATTTTACGATGCCATACTCTATTCAACAAAAAACAACGGTGAATGGAGCGGACCCATAAACCTCAATGAAGCGCTTAAAGTTGATCAGGACCTCTATCCTACATCTATATCAAAAGACGGCAAAACCCTTTACCTTTACAGCTCATCTGGTTATGATGGTATAATATATTCATCAAACAATGAAAATGGAGCATGGGGACCTCCGGTTAAACTGAATGACAACATAAACACTAAGTACTGGGAGTCGCATGCAACAATATCACACGATAATAAAAAATTGTATTTCACGAGTAACCGTAATACTAAAAGTTCTCTTGGCGGTCTGGATATATATGTATCTGTCAGGGACAGTACCGGTGACTGGGGAGCTCCTGTTAACCTGGGACCTGTTATAAACACCCCGGTTCATGAAGAGACGCCGTTTCTGACCAAGGATGACAAAACACTGTTTTTCAGTTCCAGGGGACATTATAATATGGGGGGCTATGATATCTTCTATTCAACAAGGCTTGAAAACGGGGAATGGTCTGTGCCGATGAATGTCGGCTATCCGCTTAATTCAACCGATGATGATGTTTTCTTCAAGCCAATAAATGAAGGTTATCAGGGCTATCTTGCCAAATACAGCCCTGAAGGGTATGGCGAACAGGATATTTACAGGATAGAGATCTTCTCCGATGATCATCCCAGAAAATTCATTGTCAGAGGAGTAGTTACGATCGCCGATCTTCTTCACAATATGGATGACAGGATAAAGATAAGCGCCCTGGACACAAAGAATCCCGGTCAGATTGTCATTGTGTACTCAAATCCTGAAACAGGCGAATATGAATTACAGCTTCCGCAGGGTAATTATGAAGTCACATACGAGGAGCCCGGAGGTCAGAAAATCCAAAGGAATCTTGATCTGGCTCTGACACACCCGTCTGACAGCGTTTTACTTCCGGGAACCATATTGCCGAAAACGGATTTCGTAGCGGATCTGTCTGTTGAAAGTGAAAATGCTATTTCAGTTGTTAAGGGAGATACGATTGCATTTCCTGTAAAAGCTGAACCGGGCTCAATGCTTGTAGTGGAACATTGGGCAGGTGATTCCCTGGTTTACACTGAACAGTTTCCAATGACCGATTCAATATTTTACTATAAAATGGTGCCTCAGCCCGGAGATAACAAGGTTACCTTTAAGGTTACAGACAGGTTCAGTAACACGACAA
>CAYNGW010000024.1:0-1794 GCA_964396955.1 uncultured Rikenellaceae bacterium
AATCCCGCCACCCCGACAAATGAAAAAGCCCTGACGTGAAAACGGCAGGGCTTTTTAAATTTCCATCGCAATCCTAACGAAACTTTACTTCTTTATCCTCTGAGTTATTTTTCCTGTCTTCTTGTCCTTAAAGGATGATCTTCACCTTGCCATCAGGCATGGTCTCTTCCTTAACAAAAATATGGCCGTTGTGCCGTTGCGCCTTCTTAATCAAGCTTTACTTTTACCACTACCTTTCTGACCGGAGAGCTTTCCCCGTCTTTCAGTCCGGGACGGTGAACATCATCAGGGAAAAAGATGAAGAACCTGTCGGGTGTGGCGTTTAAATTATTGATCTTGTTAACTGTCAGAAACATTATGTCATTTGCCTCATTATAGGGCTCAGTGATCTCTTTCTTCTCCGACATGGGAGCCACGCCGATAAGCTCCTTGCCGCTGATAACATATTGTATATCAATATATTTCAGATGGGCTTCATAACGGGCATCCTCTTCATTTTTAGTAGTATACTCGCTTACCGGAGCATAGACATTACTACCATCGATTTCATGCCTTTTCAATTCAAGCTTTGCAAGTTCATTATTCTTCAGGAATGCAAAAGCCTTATCCCATCTGTCCTTATTCTTGAAATAGGATACGACAAATTCTTTACGGTTGATTGAGGCATCGGGCTTTACCTGCCAGCCACAAAGCCATTCCCCTTTTTCGAACCATTTGTCAATCTGCTTGCTGCTCCATTTTGAAGGATCGGTTGAACTTTTGCAGCCAATAAGACCCAGGAAACTCATTAATGCCATAATTTTCAGGAATAAATTTTTCATATTTCGCTATATATTGTTTTCAGAAAGACTGATTTTATGATCAGCAATGCAAGTTATAAAAAAGTCCGTAATCTGTAATAAGTTATTCCGCATTTAGTCCAGATATGGTTTCAGCATTCTATAGTTCTCTTCCCAGAATTCTCTGACTGTAGCCGGATTGATCTCCTTTGTACTTTTTATTCTTTTCCTTATGTTATAAATTACTCCGCTTGAGAACCCGGGATCTGTCAGGATATCAGCCAGAACTTTCGCTGCACCTGAAGGTCTTCTCATGAATGGTGCCGCTATCCGGTAAAGGAACCGGAACCATGTATCCTGCATCCGGAAAATTGAAGAACCGAATACCCCCGGATCAATACTGAAACATTTGAAATCAATATTTTGATATTTCGTTGCAAGATGTCTGCACATCAGTGCAAGAAAAAGCTTGGAATCCGAGTAGGCTTTCAATGCATTATAATCCTTCTCTGCCCGGCAGAAACTCAGATCAGGTTTTCCAAGTTTATATACCAATGATGTGACTGCAGCGATCCTCAAGGGGTGAAGCCTGCTTAATCTTTGTATAATATATTCATTTATAAGAAGATGCGAAAGAAAATTCACCTGGAAAGTATATTCATTGCCATCCTTTGTAACTGTATAATCAGGAGGACTGAGTGTCCCCGCATTATTGACCACAAGACATATGGAATGATTATCACATATCGTCCTGATCGTATCCGTTGTCTGTTTCAGACCGCTGAAATCAACACGGTACAATTTAAATCTGTCCTCATATCCCGGAAGCAGCAATGGCTTTCTGCCGGTTGCAATAACATGATAACCTCTTTTCAGAAAGAGTCTGACCAGCTCAAGTCCGAGGCCGGATGTACCTCCGGTTATAAGGATTACCGGGAAATCTGAAGCAGATCCTTGCATGCAATACTGGATGTTAAAAAACGTTCAAACTTAATAATAAAAGTGACAATCATGC
>CAYNGW010000024.1:1894-16385 GCA_964396955.1 uncultured Rikenellaceae bacterium
GCAATACTGGATGTTAAAAAACGTTCAAACTTAATAATAAAAGTGACAATCATGCTACCTATTCTGCAGGCGGTTTTGGTTTTGACACCAGGCACCAGGGAGTTGTCGGAAGTCCAAGATTGTTTGATACTTTTCTTTCGTCCTTCCTCCTGATCAATGAAAATGAATACTATATCAGGCTGGGTGCCGATCTTGATCTTGTCGGGAATGCTGTATTGTATACCGATCAGGATAACAAATTTTACCAGGTACTGGCCGACGTACCTGTTCAATTTATCAAAATGCGAAAGAAATCGTCTGACAATTCCGAAGAGCTGGTAATTTCGCTCATAGAAAAATTCTGATCATCCTTCAACCGGAGTATCCCGGTACTTTTAACATTTTTTATCATTTTGATAGTTGGAACTATATTGAAAATCAAATAATTTTACACTGTACCAAAAACTGAAGATTATGAAAAAGAATATTTTGTACATGGTTCCATTTATACTGATGCTTATTTTCTCAGCTGACCTGTATTCCCAGGACTGGACTCAATTCAGGGGATCCCGCCATGACAGCAAGGTAACCGGTTTTAAGGCTCCAGCCTCCTGGCCGGCAGAACTTTCACAGCAATGGAAGGATACTGTCGGAACAGGTGATGCCTCACCTGTTCTGGTTGGGAAAAAGATATACCTGCATACCAGGCAGGGCGGTGATGAGGTTATTCTCTGTCTTGATGCATCAACAGGAAAAGAATTGTGGAAAGAGAGTTACCCGTCGGCTACTTCAACCGGACCGTCTGCGTCTCATCCCGGACCAAGAAGCACTCCTGCAGTAGCCAACGGGAAGATTGTGACTTTCGGTATTACCGGGGTTCTTTCATGTCTCGATGCTGCAACTGGCAAAGTAGTCTGGAGAAAAGAGAATCCGACCAATGCAGTACCCACATTCTTTACCGGGATGTCTCCTCTGATCGTTGATGGGGTTTGCATTGTTCATGTCGGCACTAAAGACAAAGGTGAAGTGCTTGCCCTTGACCTTAATACAGGGAATGAAAAATGGAAGTGGAGCGGAGACGGACCCGCATATGCATCTCCGTCACTTATGATCATTGACGGGCAGAAACATATTGTCGTACAGACAGAAAAGAATCTCCTGGCTTTGAATTTCTCCGACGGGAAGCTTCTCTGGCAGATCGCAGCGCTGCCGATGCTGCGTTTCTACAACTGCGTCAGCCCGTACATTGACGGGAACAGGATATATTATACCGGACAGGGTACCGGAACCAAAGCCATTGAGGTTTTAAAACAAGGGAATAGTTACACTACAAAAGAGCTGTGGAGCAGTATTGAAATTGGTGCAAAATGGAATACTCCTGTGCTGAGAAACGGATTCCTGTACGGATTCACTGACCAGAGGAGAATTTACTGTCTCAATGCCTCAAATGGTCAGACAGGATGGATAGACGCTGCAACCAACAGTGATTTTGCCACGATACTCGATTGCGGATCAGTGATAATAGGATTCCCGAGCACAGGCTACCTGATCGTTATGAAACCGGATCCCAAGGCTTATACGGAAGTAGCAAAATACAAAGTTTCGGAAACACCAGTCTATGCTTTCCCGATTGTAGCCGGAAACCTGATCTATGTTAAGGATGCGGAGACGCTGATGTTGTATAAGATACAATGATTCTCACGTACTCACCCAAATAAGAACCTCTCCGGATTAATTCCGCACATCAGCTCTTTCTGCCTGCCATCAAGATGGGTAGTATTGATAAAATTGGCGAGGTATTCATTATATGACCCTGACCAGATAAGGTTAATGACATAATCGGAACCGAATAGTATACCTGATTCTGTGTCTGAATTCATTATTCTGGCAACTCTTTCATAATCTGCCTGCCGGGGAGTCTGGCATGAACAGTCAGTATAGACGTTCCGGTCAGATGAAATATATTTAAGAATCGCATTCAGCCAGTCACCGTTTCCCTTGTATTGAGTACCCATGTGGGCAAAGTTGATTCTCAGGTTTTTGAATTCGGACCTGGAAAGAACTTTCTGCCATTTACTTGACGGATCTGTAAAATTATATGCATGAGGTGATGTAATAAATCCTCCGTCACTGCAATGAACTGTAAGAGGAATTTTCCTCCTGATACATTCGCTGTAAAGGAAACGGACCTTTTCCAGTTCCCCGGAATTCTCCTCAGGCCATGGATCAAAACCCAGAGGCGGGTACAGCTTTATGCCTGCAAACAAGTATGAATAATAATCAGAATCAGTCTTCTCCTTATTTCTGAAGATCATATCTTCAAGATCCACTCTTATTGTGCCAAGCTTTTCAAAGAGCTTCTTTTGCCTCGTTGATGAATCAGTGTCATTCTCATAATCCCTGAAATATTTATCAAAGAGATCAACAATTTCGCGCAAATCATAATTCCGGGTATTGATTCCCAGAAAAGGATAAATTTCAAAAAGCTTACTCCTTTTTCCATTTAATGTCGGTATCAGCTTCAGTCTGCCCTCTTTTTCAGGATGAACGATAAGATCATAATTATAGTAAAACCAGACAGCATTTATCAGATCAACAACCTGGCTGATAATCGGTTTTGCGGGAGGCAGATTATAAAAACAATCTTCATTGCTGAGGTTTTTATAGCCAAAGTCCATCAGCAGCGGGCACAAAACAATCTTATTGTATTTTGCGCCTTCGAAATTCCCAAAGTATTTATTCTCTTTCAGAAGGAAATATTCCGTATATAAAAAATGGTATTCGATAGCTCCTTCAATTACGGACAGAAGGTTGCGGAAATTACGGGCATCATACCTCAGGTAATCCTTTATTTTTTCAGTAGTCTTACCTGTGAGAAGAAACAGCACCCACAGGGGAAGCATCTTTATCAGAAACGGAAATTTCATCATCACTTTCCTGACAGTGTCCTTGCTTATAAGGTCCTCATGAAGCAGAAATGCCAGTAGATTCGGATGACTTAGATCAAATAAATGATAATGAATATCATAGAATTTTCTTTCCATAATTTATATATGATCTCAGACTAAATAGCAAATTATTTCTTCCCGGTCGCCGGTAACCGGTATTACCATATCTTCTCCATCAGGAGTATATTCCTCAGCTCATTTGGAGTCAGGTTCTCACGGATTTCCCCGGCGTCAGCCACTGATATATGCCCTGTCTCCTCGGATACAACAACTACAAGAGCGTCAGAGTGTTCCGACATTCCTATCGCTGCACGGTGACGCATCCCAAACCTCGGAGGCAAAGTAAACTGTTCGGTTACCGGCAGGGGACAGCGTGCTGCCAGTATCATCTCATAATCAATCAGAACCGCTCCGTCATGCAGGGGTGTATTTTTGAAAAAAATCGTTTCCAGCAATTCCGCGCTTATCCTGGCTTTCAGTATTTCGCCTCCTTCGGTAAACATGTCCAGCCGGCTCTGCCTTCCGATTACTATCAGGCAGCCTATCTTCTTTGTTGCCATGGATTCAGCGGCTCTGACAATTTCCCCGGCAATTATAGGTCCGCCAGGATCATCCTTTACCGGTGCAAACAGCCTGGATATTGAGAATTTGCTGTTTTTAATATACCTGTTGCCGATCACGAGAAGGAAACGCCTTACCTCCTGCTGAAAAACGATAATAAGTGCTATCACACCAACACCCATCACCTGTCCAAGTATTGAACTGATAAGCTGCATATTCAGTGCCTTGACAATGAGCCAGAACAGATAAATGAAAAAAACCGCAATAAATATGCTGAAAGCCGAGGTACCCTTGATTATCCTGTAAAGCTGGAACATGATCAGGGCGACCAGAACAATATCTATTACATCAAGTACTGTAATCGGTACTATCATCTTGCCTTATTTTCTATGCTGATATATAACCTGTTTCTCCGAATTTTTTATCATTTCAATGAGCCTGACTGCCTGTACCGCTTCCCTGACATCATGCACCCTGAGAATATCCGCACCTTTCATGAGGGCAATGGTATTCAGGACCGTAGTGCCGTTAAGAGCCTCATCCGGATCAACCTCAAGTGTCTTCCAGATCATTGATTTCCGCGATACACCTATTAGCAAAGGCAAGCCGGCAACAGAAAAATCGCCAAGACGGTTCAGCATTTCAAAATTATGTTCGATAGTCTTTCCGAATCCGAATCCGGGATCAAGAATTATATCCTTTACTCCTGCCGACTGCAACCTCACTATTTTATTTCCGAACCATTTCAGAATATCTGCAACAACATCGTCATACACCGGATTGTTTTGCATATTTTCCGGTTTGCCCCTCATGTGCATCATTATATATGGCACATTCATAGTCTGGACGACGTTGAACATGTTTTTGTCAGCCTCCCCTCCTGAAATATCATTGATAATCCGGGCTCCGTAAATGGTAACTGCCTCATATGCTATTTCCGACCTGAAAGTGTCAATAGAAAGTATTGCATCAGGAAATTCACTGTGTATCAGACTTATAGCTTTAAAAACCCGCTTTTTCTCCTCTTCGGGAGGAACATCTGCGGCTCCGGGACGGGAGGAATAACCTCCGATATCCAGAATATCGGCACCATCTTTAATCATTCCCGCTGCAATCCTTATGATCTCCTTTTCATCAGTCACCCTGCTTCCCTTATAAAATGAGTCAGGAGTGATGTTAAGTACCCCCATCACTTTTGGAATGCCCAGATCAAGGAGCTTCCCGGCAATATTAATATATTTTGGCTTTTCAGGCACTTCTCATTAATTAACTTCCGAAATTAACTAAATTATTTTTAGTTTTCATCTTTGCGTAAGGCTTATTACATTTGTACTGAAGGCAAATTTATATACATGAAGCTTTTTGTAGTTGAAGGTCTTGACGGAGCCGGTAAATCGACACAAATCAGATTACTGAAGGAGTTCTTTTCCCGGAAAGGCTACAAATGTGAATATCTTCACTTCCCACGGACCGATGCGCCATATTTCGGAGAGCTTATTGCAAGGTTCCTGAGAGGCGAGTTCGGATCATTGAATGAAGTAGACCCCTGGCTTGTCGCCATGCTCTATGCGGGCGACAGGAAAGATGCTTCTGATATTATTAATGGCTGGCTGAAAAAAGGGAATATTGTGTTCCTTGACAGGTATACATATTCAAATATTGCATACCAGTGTGCCAAAATTGATGATTCAAAAGCCCGGAACGCTCTTATGAAATGGATCCTTGATCTTGAATTCCGGCATTTTGGAATACCACTCCCCGATATTAATATCTTCCTCGATGTACCCTTCTCATTCACAGAAAAAAAACTGTTATCATCAAGGACGGGAAAAGACAGGGATTACCTGAACGGAACAAAGGATATCCATGAAGAATCTCTGACATTCCAGAAGAAAGTAAGGGAAATATACCTTCATGTTGCGGATACGGATAAAAACCTCTGCATAATAAATTGCAGCGATAATAAAGGAATGATGCTGCCTCCGGAACAGATTTTTGATCTGATTATCAGAATATTAACTGAAAGAAAACTTTTATAGGATGAAGCTGTCAAGGATTCTGAGCAGAATAATAATCGGTATAGTATTCATCTTTTCAGGAACAGTCAAAGCCATTGATCCTTTAGGATTCACGTACAAGCTCCAGGATTACTTCCATGCATTCAACCTTGATTTTCTGAAATATATCAGCCTTTTATCCTCACTCCTTCTTTGTGCCGCTGAATTTATTGCAGGATTTTGCGTTTTATTCAATATCCGCCAGAAAACCGGGGTCTGGATCGTACTAATCATGATGCTTATATTCACCCCGCTGACTTTCATTCTTGCGCTGACAAATCCCGTTTCAGACTGTGGCTGCTTTGGCGATGCAATACATCTGACCAACTGGCAGACCTTTTTTAAGAACATAATATTACTGATACCTGCCTTATTACTTTTTATAACACGGAAAAAAATCACCCCGTTCATGGGAATTACAAGGGAATGGGCGATCATTTCAATAATGCTCATACTTTTCATATCCTTCAGTTTCTATAATCTGAGGTATCTTCCGGTCATTGACTTCCTGCCATATAAAACCGGCACTTATATCCCTGACAAGATGATCATCCCTGAAGGCATGCCGGTTGATAAATACGAAACAACCTTCATATATGAAAAGAATGGCCAGGTAAAGGAATTCACACTTGATAACTATCCGGCTGACGATACAACCTGGAAATTTATGGACCAGAGATCTGTTCTGGTTTCCGCGGGTTACCAGCCTCCGATTCATGATCTTATTATAACTTCCATGCAAAATGAGGATCTGACAAGCCAGATATTATCATCAGAAAATCCATCTGTTCTGATGATCTCCGGAAAGCTGGAGGATGCTGATCCGGAATTGCTGAGAAGCGGCTTTGAACTGGGAAATTACTGCATGGGAAATATGATTGACTTTTACATTTTAACAGCCTCAGGAGCGGATGAGGTCAGAAAATTCAGCAACAGACTCACATTCTGCTTCACCGATGAAACTACCCTCAAAACCATGATAAGAGCAAATCCGGGGTATATCTTGCTGAAAGGAGGCTCTATACTGGGGAAATGGTCCTGGGCAAATATTCCGGGAAAAGAGGAACTAAGTAAATTGATAAATACACAATAATTCAAATCTTAATACATTATCTATGAGAAAGAAAATCGTTGCCGGTAACTGGAAAATGAATATGGATCTGGAAGAAGGATTAAGATTCGCTAAATCTGTTGATCAGTATTTCAGGGAAAAACCTTCGGGTAAAGCAGAAGTTGTTTTGTGCACTCCTTTCATCCACCTCCCTGGTATTTCGGAAATACTGAAGAACAGCAAGGTGGCGCTGGGGGCGCAAAACTGTGCATCAGAACCATCCGGAGCCTTTACTGGAGAGGTCTCAGCTTTGATGATCAAAAGTACAGGTGCCGGGTATGTCATAATCGGTCATTCTGAGAGAAGAACTTATTATTATGAGGATGACAAGCTTTTAAATAAAAAAACAATCCTGGCCCTGAACAGCGGTCTGAAGGTCATTTTCTGCTGCGGTGAAGTAAAGGGGGAGAGAGAGGAAGGGGAACATTTCATAATCGTCAGGCGCCAGTTGGAGGAGGGACTGTTTACACTTCCGGCTGAAGAAATGAAAAATGTAATTATTGCATATGAACCCGTCTGGGCGATCGGAACCGGTCTTACAGCAACACCTGAACAGGCTCAGGAGATGCATCAGTATATCCGCGGGCTGGTTAAGGAGAAGTATGGTAAAGAGTGTGCAGACGAACTGTCCATTCTTTATGGAGGGAGCTGCAAGCCTTCAAATGCAAAGGAGATCTTCTCAAAGCCGGATGTCGATGGCGGACTTATCGGAGGGGCCTCCCTTAAAAAGGAAGATTTTGCAGCTATAGCAGAAGCAATTTAAATATCTATTTAACCTAAGTTGCTACTTATTTAAGTTTTCATTAAAAATCTGATTAACGAATGATGATTAACGATTTTAGAATTAAGAAGTTGAATACATATAATAATGATTATCAATAGTATAACAAAATGAGCCCTTTCTTCTTAAATCAAAAATCCTTGTTCCTTGTTCTTAAATCTACCCTTTTCTTAAACCTAGCAACTTGAGTTATTTACTAAATTACATGGCCATGGGAAAGAAGCTGGTAATTCTCAGTCTGATAATCCGGATAATATTACCGGCTGACCTGCTTTCACAGGTAAAATCACCATTTACCGGTGATCCTGCAAAATACAGGGATGAACTGACAATGTTCATGGGCCCTAACCTGGATGATGAACAGAAGGCCAACCTGAATTTTTTTCTTGCAAGCTGGGACAGTTCAGCCTTCAGCAAGGAAAACATGACAAGGATAATTGATATCACAAGCCAGTTTTCCGCCAGATCAATGAGACCTGTTCCCCATTTCAATGATTTCTTCCTGACCCTGAAAGCATTCAACGATAAAGAAAATGAAGGTGAGATACTCAGTAACTGGCTTGCCGGGCTCAGTGAGACATTATTTAATCCCAGGTTCTCTACTGACAGGATCGCAAGGTACATTAAGAATACCGGGCTGATGATAAAAGACAACATCCTGTCGGAATCCCTGGCAATCCAGTGGAAAGTTAAAGAGAGTCCCCTGAAATTCTTACACGACACTGTGTTCTTTGTAGAAGTGACCAATGCCACTCTCACCTGTTACTCACAGAAGGACAGTACGGAAATATATAATGCTTCAGGATTCTATTTCCCTGAGATTCAGCAATTTCATGGTAAAAAGGGAATCATAACATGGGAAAAGGCAGGCTATGCAAGAGAGGATGTATTTGCAGAAATTGAAGATTATATCATCAATATAGCAAGAAACAATTTTACGATTGATTCTGCCAGGCTGACCCATAAAACATATTTTAAAACACCTGTTTACGGATCACTTACCGACCAGTCAATAACATTTAAAAATAAGGAAAGAGCCAATTTCCCGAGGTTTGAGACATATATCAAAGAGTTCAGGCTGGAAAATATTTATGAAGGAGTCAACTATGAGGGAGGTCTTACATTTGAAGGAGCCACTGTAAAAGGTGCTGGAACAAAATTCATCCCTGCAAAAATCACACTTTTCAGGAACGATACACTCTACCTGAGAATACGGGCTGATGAATTCATCTTTTCAAAGGCAGGACTTAACAGCGCTGAAACAACCGTCTCGCTGTATCTTGACACCGATTCAATTTATCATTCAAACCTTGGATTTTCATATAATGCCGATATGAGGCAGGTCAATCTTTTCCGGGGCAACAATCCTGTATCCAGAAGTCCGTATTTCAACTCCTTTCATAACCTGGATATGTTTCTTGAGTACCTGTCATGGGATATGAAGGGTTCCGAAATAGTACTATCCAGGGCAAGAGGGGCTGCACTGGGGCAGGCACAATTTGAATCCAGGTCATTCTTTGATGCCGACTATTTTATGCGGCTTTCAGGGATTGACGAATATCATCCCCTGATCAGATTAAAAAGGTTTGCAGAATATTATTATTCCGAGACATTTCCCGTTGAGGAGTTTGCCAGGTGGCTTAATAAACCTGTTGAAGCAGTCACAGCATTGTGCATAGACATGGCTAATAAGGGTTTTGTATTCTATAACCGCAAGTATAATGAAATAACTCTCAAGGATAAAGTTGACGATTTCCTCGATTCCTATGCGAAGAAGAAAGATTATGATGTTCTTAGCATTCTGAGCGAAACAAAAGCTCCGCTTGATAATGCTATCCTGGATCTCAAAAATTTTCGTCTCACAGTGAACGGTGTATCAGGAGTTTACCTCAGCGATTCACAACGGGTTGCAATTTACCCCTACAGGCAGCAGGTGGTGATCGGAAAAAACAGAAGCATGGAATTTGACGGTGTCGTGCAGGCAGGTCTTTTTACCATTTTTGGTCATAATTTCTCATTCAGTTATGATACCTTTAAAATACGGCTCGAAAAAATCGATTCCATCAGAATTGCTGTGGAAACTGAAGAAAAAGATGAATATGGCAATCCGGTAATAAAAGAAGTGGATAACCTCATTCAGATGGGCACTGCCGAACTTTATATCGATGATCCCAACAATAAGTCGGGACTAAGGAGCCTTAAGCAATATCCGATCATAAACGCGGTAACATTCTCTTATATCTTTTTTGATAAGATACCCGGACTTGAAGGTGTATATCCACAGTCGGATTTTTATTTTAAGGTCGATCCATTTACTTATGAGAATATAGATCATTACACAAACGAGGACATGAACCTGGTTGGTGAATTCATTGCCGGCAATATCCTTAAACCAACACGTCAATACCTTGCCATCCAGGAAAATAATTCCCTCGGATTCAACATGACTGTGCCCGAAGAGGGTATTGAGGTATATGGAACAAAGGGAATAATGTACGACAATATAAATATGAGCAACAGAGGACTCATTGGCGGTGGCACTCTGAAACACCTGACATCCACAACAGTTTCGGAAGAATTTAAGTTTTTTCCTGATTCAATGCTGACACAGGCATCTACCTTTAATATTGAAAAAAATGGTACCGGGCTGTTTCCTTCCACAAATGCCGGGGATGTTGCTATTAAATGGCTTATCAAAGAAGATGAGTGGCTGGCTTCCAATGCACAGGGAAAGAGTTTTGACATGTTTGAGAACGGTACCGCTCTTGACGGAACCCTGACACTCACACCTTCTGTTCTCAATGGATCCGGTATTATCAATACTTTAGATTCAAGGATCACTTCAGACCGCTTCAGTTTTGCAACAAATCAGATAAAGGCTGATACCTCAGTTTATAACCTCAAATCACCTTCAACCAGCGGATATGCTTTCATTGCTGAAAATGTCAGGACTGACATTAATTTCGACCTTCAGATGACACAGTTCCATCTGAATACCGATACATCAGTTATAAAATTCCCCGAGATCCAATATATCTGTACCATGACGGATTTTACCTATAACATGGGAACCAAAGTGCTCAACATGGAACAAAAGGGGAAAACAGAGACAGAACTTCTGCCGCCGGATGAGCTCCGCAGACTGGATTTCGCCAATCTCGACAAGCCGACTTTCTTTGCAACAAATGTTATTAATGACACTATTGCCTTCTCTTCATGGAAAGGAAGCTATCACCTTACAGAAGAATATATAGAAGCAGAGAACATCAATTATATCCATATTGCTGACGCTCTTATTCAGCCCGAAAAAGGGAAGATCATAATCAACAGGAGGGCAAAAATACAACAATTGCAGAATGCCGTGGTTGCAGTAAACAACAAGCATATACTTCATACTGCAAAAATTGACATTGAATCAACAAAACGGTACTTCGGAAGTGCAGTTTACGATTATGTTGATGAAAATAAAGAGATTCAGCAAATCAGCTTTCCTGAAGTCGCTGTTGATACACTGGCAACAAGTGCACGAGGCTATATCCCTGTAAGTCAAAAGTTTATGCTGAGTCCTGATTTCACATTTTCAGGTGATGTCAACCTTTACGCAGCAAAAGATATGCTTTCCTTCACCGGCTCTGCAGGGATAATTCATGACTGCAGTGCAATTACAAGTTATCCGGTTAAGTTCAGGGCGTATATTGATCCGAAAAATGTGATGATCCCTATAAGCGGGAAGCCGCGTGATTCAAACGACAATATGGTCTTCTCAGGATCATTTATCAATATCGATTCAATACATGTTTATCCGACTTTCCTTTCAGCACAAAAATCCTGGACCGATGCAAACCTCGTCAATGCACAGGGATTTCTCTATTATGATAAAGCAAAAAGCAGGTATATTATAACTTCACGTGAAAAGCTTGCCGATCAGAGCCTCCATGGCAATATGATTGCATACGACCGTAATTATTGCATATTGTCGGGTGAAGGCAAGCTCAACTTCGGCACAAATTACGATCTGGTAAAGATGACAAGCGCCGGTAAAGTGATCCATACACTTGATTCCGGGGATGTTAATATTGACGCGATCCTTGCTTTTGACTTTCACTTCTCACCGGAAGCACTGAAAATTATGAGTGATGAAATAAGGATGGTGCCTGCACTTAAGCCGGTGAACCTCAGCAGCGATATGTATATCAAGGGGATGAAGGATCTTCTTGGTGTCGAAGCTGCCGCTCAGATGAAAGAAGAGCTTGATCTTTTCGGAACCTCAAGAAACCTACCGAAAGAATTCAATTTCGAGTTACTGCTTAATGATGTGAAACTTTACTGGAACGAATCTTCATCTTCATTCAGATCAACAGGCAAAATAGGCATAGGTTTCATCGGAATACAGCCGGTTAATGTTTATGTCGATGGATTTATTGAGATACAGCGCAGGCGGTCGGGCGACATGTTCGATATCTATCTTAAAGCTGATGAGTCAACCTGGTATTATTTTTCCTACATAAGGGGCAATATGATGACACAGGCATATAACATCAATTATAATACACTGATAGCCAGCACAAAACAGAACCTCAGAAAACATCCTGATGCAACCGTCAGGGTACCTTATACGTATATGATCGCAGTTGAAGACAGACTGGGAAGATTCCTTCAGCGGATGAGAGGGGAAAATGCTGAAGATAATCCCGGAATGGAGGAGAGCCCTGTAAGATAATCCAAATTTGCTATTTTTGTTCAAAACCTTTCCCATGCAGGTATTTTATGCTCCTGATATAACCGGTGATACATATATTCTTGATGATAAGGAATCAAAGCATATTGTAAGGGTCATGAGGATGAGGAAAGGAACATCTGTCAGGCTGATTGACGGAAAGGGAAATTCGTATGAAGGAATCATAACTGATCCTGATCCAAAAAAATGCGTGATAAGGATTCAGTCTGTCGTCAGGAACTTTGAAAAGAGGAATTACAGGCTTCATATTGCGATCTCGCCATTAAAAAATCCTGAACGGTTTGAGTGGTTTGTTGAAAAAAGTGTTGAGATCGGAATTGATGAGATAACGCCTCTGATCTGCAGGTACACTGAAAAACCGGGCATAAAGCCTGAAAGGATCCGTAATCTTATCATATCTGCCATGAAACAATCATTGAAAGCAGAGAAGTCAATTCTGAATCCGCCTTGCTTATTTGACGAATTTATTGATATTAAACATCAGGGAGTTAAGATGTTAGCCCACTGCTATCATAAAGCTGAGCGCAAAGGTATTCCGGAGGTATATAAGAAAGGAAACAATGCACTTATGCTTATCGGGCCTGAGGGCGATTTCTCCGAAGAAGAGATAAAGATAGCTGTCAGCAAAGGATTCATACCGGTTCACCTCGGGAGCAGCAGGATGAGAACAGAAACGGCAGGCGTAGCCGCCTGCCATTCCATATACCTTTTCAACCAGTAAACATTTCTATCAGCTGGTGAAGAAATCAAGCACATCTCCCAGTTGTTTGGAAGGTACATTGTAGAATTCTGTGTATTTGCAGTCGATGCAGGTAACAGATGCGAACCTCCTGTTCTGAATATCGAAGATCTTGGCAAGAAAACTGCCAGCAGCCCTGATCTCACCTGGAGTACAGATTTTACATCCGCATTTGGGACAACTGTATTTCATTGGCTTGTTCATTTTTCTGAGATATTGGTTTTTTCTGTTCTGGTTTTCCATCTGCCCGCTTTCCGAAGAGCCTGATCGAGTATATACTCAATCTGTCCGTTGGTGCTGCGGAATTCATCAGCTGCCCACTTCTCCAATGCCTTCAGCTTCTCCTGGTTTATCCTGAGAACAAATGGTTTTTTCTCACTCATATCAGGAATGTAAAGTGCCTGTATTGACTATCGGTGTAACATCTTTATCAGCGCAAAGAACAACCATCAGGTTGCTGACCATAGCAGCTTTCCTCTCTTCATCAAGGTGAACTATTCTCTTGTCTGAGAGCTGCTCAAGAGCCATCTGAACCATGGAGACTGCGCCTTCGACGATCTTGAACCTGGCTGATACAACTGCTGATGCCTGCTGCCTTCTCAACATTGCATTTGCTATTTCCTCAGCGTAGGCAATGTAGTTTATCCTTGCTTCAATGACCTCTATCCCTGCAATCTTGAGCCTGTCGCGTATCTCTCTCTCCAGTTCATCATTTATCTCTTCTCCCCCGCTTCTCAAAGCTACTACAGCATCATGATCCTCCAGGTTATCATAAGGATATAAACCTGCAAGCTTCCTGAGTGCAGCATCGCTCTGAACAAGGACAAAATGCTGATAATCATCTACATCAAAGACGGCTTTATAGGTGTCCTGTACCCTCCAGACCAGCACAAAACCAATTTTTATGGGATTACCGATCTTGTCATTGACTTTGATGGGTTCACTGTCAAAGTTACGGGCCCTGAGCGATATTTTTCGCTTTGTATAGAAAGGATTGACCCAGAAGAATCCGTTTTCCCTTATCGTACCTTTATAGGCTCCGAAAAGCACCAATACGCACGATCCGTTAGGATTGACCACTGTGAAGCCGATTGTGGTAAATATGAACAGAAGCGTCAGTATAGCACCAAGCCAGATTATCTCAAAAGCGAATCCGGCAATAGCCCCGCCAAGGAACAAAAATGCTGCCAGCAGAGCCAAATAACCCGAAATGGGTTTCAAAGTAAATTCCTGTTTCATTGTCTGTGATATTAATATGATATCACAAAGATATTATAATAAATCTGATAAAACAAGAAAAAACTCAGAAATTTTCTGCAAAAGAAAAAACAATATTGTATATAGCTGATTATTAGTATATTATGATTTGATTTTAACAGGAGATTCCTCGCTATCGGAATGACAGGTTAAATACAGGGTTTGCAGGGACCGGAGTCATTTTAATAATTCTTCCTGATTTTCTCAATCAGCCGGCGTGTCAGCCGTTTTCCCGGAACAGGTTTAACCTGATTCAGGATACCTGTCACATCGCTGAACTGGCTGTAAATACCAAATGCATCCTCAAAAAGGTCAATTTT
>CAYNGW010000025.1:0-16209 GCA_964396955.1 uncultured Rikenellaceae bacterium
ATTTCAGAAGAGATAACTTCACACTCAGGTTTGTGAAAATCCTTCCACATTGCATCTTTGATTTCCTGTTCGTTGCTAAGAATCAGGGATCTCAGTTTTCTCAGGATTTCAAGCCGGTATTCTACATCAAGTGTTTTTCCTGTAGCAAAAAATCTCCGCTGATTGTCAAGTATTAAACCGATTTCTTCTTTTTCCATTCGTTCTCGAGAAGTATTAATTGTCTGGAAATATCTGTTGGTTCTGTGTCTTCTTTTATTGGGATATGGCTCATTGAGTATTCCGATAAAGCTGTTATTGTAAGTGCGGGATTAACGCCTATGTTGCCCTGTATTACGGAGCCGTCGGTAATATAGAAATTTGGATAGCCATGTACTTTCAGTTTATTATCCACCACTCCCATCTCTTCCGATTCCGACATCGGACAGCCTCCGAGAATATGAGCTGTTGTCGGCCGGTTAAAGAAGACTTCCAGCAGGATGTTCTGGGCCACACCATTTACTTTCTTTGCATATCGTTCCATAACCTCCTGTCCGACAGGTATATATGCTGGAACTTTCTTTTGTCCGCTGTTATCGATCTTCATTTTTCCGCCAAAGACCGTCTTCTTCCACACCATCTTCATTGCATTGTCCACAGTCTGCATGGTAAGGAATATCACAAGACGCGTTGACCATCTGAAATTAAAGACAGTTTTAAGGAACTGAAGAGGATGCCTGATTGTTTTCATGATCAGTTTCCATGATCTGCCGAGTGCCGTCCTGGCACCCTCCACTGACAATCCAAAAAACCATTTCATGGCATTTGAATTATCAGGATACTTTACTATCTCAACATGTGTCTGCTTATCGGGATGGAAGACTGATGTTATTGCCAGACCGTTATTTAGCTTCTCTTCAGCACCTGACACTGCACTGAGGGTTTCGGCATTGGTTCTGAGGTTGTGACCCAGCATGTCTGAGAGTAGCGGAAGGGAAGAGAACCTGTATTTCTGTTTAAGCAGAAGCTCAAGTGTCCCCAGGGTTCCTGCTGCGATTATAATACCCTTTGCTTTAAAATGCTGTCTTTTTTTTATGAAGAAGGAGGTGATCTTCTTTGTTTCAATTTGATACAGGTTATCGGCATAGGTTATCTTTTCCGCTTTTGTTTCAGGAAGTATCTCAAGACCCATCTTTTCGGCGAACCAGAGATAGTTCCTGTCAAGAGTGTTCTTTGCATTTTCACGGCACCCCACCATACAGCCGCCGCATTCAGTGCATCTTTTGCGCATGGGGCCAAAACCGCCGAAGTAGGGATCACTTTCCTCTTCTCCGCCATCCAGGTTGACCCCTACATAAACTGTTTCAAATGTATCATGGGCATTCATCTCCTTTGAAACTGCCTCAAGTGCGAGATCTTCAATATTGAGACTGGAATATTTTTTTCTTCCCAGCATAAATGAAGCCCTGTCGTAAAAAGGCTCAAGGATCTTCTTCCAGTCACCGAAGCGGACCCAGGAGGAATTGCTGAAGAACTCATCCTTGGGAATATAAAGAGTATTGGCATAGACAAGGCTTCCTCCGCCGACACCGGTACCGCTGAGGATACTTGCTGTAGTATAAAATGAGAGTTTTTGAAATCCAAAACACCTTAATGATGGTACCCAGAGGTATTTTGGCAGGTTCCAGTTGGTCTTCGGAAAATCGGATGGATTATAGCGTTTCCCCTGCTCCATGGTAAGCACCTTATAGCCTTTCTCAACCAGCCTCAGGCTGGCAACGCTTCCTCCGAACCCGGAACCTATTACTATATAATCATATATCATCTTAAAGATTTATTTCCCTGATACGATCTCTCAGTGTCCCTTTGTGTCTCCTCTATTTCTTCAAAACCTCATCCAGCGCATTCAGTAACGGACGGGTCGAAATCTTTGATCCCACAGCACCCATCATCCATTGCTGCGGAGTAAGGCGTCCCTGCTTGAAAATGCGGTCAATCTCTGCTGTAATATTTTTATCTTTCAGGTATTCCTCAATCTGGAACTGGATGACATGTCCGTATGAATAGTTTGGCAGATAAAGAGGATCGTTCACAGTGTGTGAATATATGGCAAGCAGGGGAGAGTCATTTACTCCAATCACAGGGGCAAAATATTTGTTCCATGTATCAAGTGCATTTTTTATAACAGCTTCCTTAAACTGCGAGGCAGTAGCTTCAGGATTTTCATAAAGCCATTTCCAGTTCATCATTTCAACCATTCCCACTCCCATAATTTCCATAAGAGACCACGTGTCATCAAGGATTTTCATCTTCTCTTTCTCTGGATTTTCATCTTTCATCCCAAGCAGCATAAGATCGCGGTCCTGGAAGACATAAGCCAGGGCCTCAGTGAATGCTGTATTAGGCACTCCGGACATCATATAATTATCAACATCATATAGTGTGATTGTCTGCTCAACATTATGTCCGAATTCATGAACCGCAATGTTGTAACCTTTATAATCCATCCCTTTTTCTGAGATTCGTGTCCGGAGATGTGAAACAGATCCTTTCATTCCTGCTCCCCAGGCATGCCCTGATCCTCGTGCCGGATCAACTACTATTTTGTCGGCCAGATACTGAGCTCTTTCAGGACTCCATCCCAGCTTCCTGAGCATGGAAGGCATATCCGCTCTGAAGGCAGCCGGATCAGGATACAGAGCTGATGTTTTTGATGTCAGAAGATCTTCAGGTATGCTGCTTCGTGTCTTAAATCCATCGTACCAGATATCATAAGATTTAAGGTCACGGCCAAGCCTCTCCTTAATCAGAGATGCAACCTTAATGAGCTTCGGCGATTTCAGGAAAGAATCGAAGAGCTCCTCAATTTCCTCCTGGGCAATCTCCATCTCCCATGAAAACTTGCGCATTATGGCTGTGTTCATTTCCGGATTATAGACATCAATGTCTTTCATTGCCCTGAAAGAATTAAGAATAAGCTGGTAACGCGTATCAGGTTCAGGAGTGGCATCAGCAGGAGCCCCGGCTTTTGTCACTTTATTTGCGAAAGGCGCCCATTCATAATCAGGACTGTTAATTACAACCTTCGGAATATCCTGGCTAATAATGTGTTCCATGACCTTAACTATCATCTCCTGTTTTTCAGGGCCATTTTCCTTGTCAGCATAGTCAGCTTTCAGTTCATCCCGCAGATTCCAGTGGGAAAGGAGCACCATGTCATCAGGGAAGATCCGGCGGCCGTCATCTGTACGCAGATGCCCCATATATACATTATATTCAGCAATATACATATCTCCGTTTCCCAATGCTTCGTTCAGAGACTGGTTTAGCTCTGCGGGTACACGCGATACAAAATAATCTCCCAGTCTTGCCATTGCCCATAGGTCACGGCTCCAGTTTGGTCCCAGTTTCTCCTTTTCCGCAAGCGTAAAATAGGGGTAATTCAGGGCTATTACAAACGCTATTTTGTTGGCATAAAGGTCGTCCGATAAATGAGAAGATACCGAGAAATTTCCGAACATGCGGTCAATCTCATCAATCTCACCGCCGGTTTCATCCAGAATTTTCTTAAGATCTATGGTTATCTCGTTAAAATTTCCGCTCATTGATTCCATGTACCTGCTTATCTTCTGAAAGACAGTTTTACGCTTTGCAGGATCGGAGATGTAATTTACTTTTACAAATTCGGAAAATTCAGAGGGAGTTCCGTCCTCTTCCCTCCAGAGGGATGCTGCATGTATTACACCTTTCTCAAGAAGCGCCTGGTCTGCAGTCGCCTGAGAGGCTTTAACACTTTCAATAGCCGCACTTACCACAGTTTTATCAATATATTGTGCCATGCTTGGTGTGGCTTGCTTTTTTTCATTTGTGGTGCAGGCAGTTAATGCAGCAAGGATCAGCAGGTAGACTAGTTTTTTCATATCGATCATAAGTTGTTAATGTACTTTATAATTCCCAACCCGACCTGTACTCTCTTGTGAGGAACTTATTTGCTTCGGGGATATTTGTTATTTTCATATTTAAGCTATCGTAATCAACTCTCTTTCTGGCTCTCAGTGCAACAGCTCCGATTGGTACTGGCGGCGTATCAGTCGGATTTGATTGCCACTGCGGCCATACTGGTCGGTTCGACCAGTATGTATCTCTTTTAAGGTGCCTATATGGCCATCCTGTATCCATTTTTTTATAATACCGTACTCTGGTTTGTGGCTCCATGCAAGCAGTTCACGGAAGTCAGCGTATGAGGAGCAACCTTTATAGGTGCCGGAATCTTTTGATTTTCCATAATATTTCTGAACTAATTCCTGTCCTACATCCCTTCCTCCCGGAATACCTGTGAGCTTCTCTCCCCATGAATTGTCCCCAATTGTTTTCCTTATAAGATAGCGAATTTCGTTTGGTGACCAGTCCACGTAATCCGTGGTAAACTTGTTTGGATCGCATACAGCAACGATCTGCAGAGCGGGATTTGTTATCAGTGATGTCATCTCTCTTAGTCCCTGAGTTCCGCAGCCTATATAGCCAATAGTCATTTTATCGCTCGAGGCTACAAATCCTGGTCCTCCCAGTACATTCCTGGGAACGATTGTAAGTGCTACAGTTGCTGCTGCGGCAGATCCCAGAAATTCACGACGGTTAATTTTCCCTTTTGTTGCTATTGTATTTCAGGTTTTGGTTAGCATAATATAATTTATTGCACAAATTGCTTTGCATAATACTTTGCAGTCAGCTTTTCTCCTGTTGCTTTCTCTATCATATCGTTCCAGTAGTACCTTGTGCCTGGGAGAAAAACTTTCTCCTTAAGGTATGTTCCAACGTTTTTTTCACCGACAAATGATGGGTCATCTGTGATATTTGTCGTGATGTACCCATAAAGCTGAGAGGCAAGCAGTTCTCCGAGCAGGTAGTTGTGATAATAGCAGGGGTAGAGGGCAATATGAATCTTCGTTGCCCAGTCAGGCATTTCCCGTCCTTCGGGCTTCGCCAGCATCTGGTATTTTTCGACCATTTCCCACCACAGCTTGTTAAGGTCCTGATCGGGGTCCTCGTACATTGATTTTTCAAAACGGTACATAACCTGCGCCCAGCGGCTGAAGACAAGCATCTCCAGGCGGAGTGACTTGCGGCAGTTTTCAGAGATCTTTTCGCTTTCTTTCTGATCGATTATACCCATTCCTTCCATCCATCCGGCATCTTTGGCCAGCCTTCCGAAGAAATTGGCTATTGCCTCTGTGGTAAAAGCATGAGCAGCATCCCTGAGGGTGAATGGCAATGTCATATCATTATAATATGAGTAGACTCCGTGGCCCAGCTCATGCAGCATCGTATTCATCCAGTATGAGTCCGGACGCACATTGTCAAGAGTGCGGACATCGCCAGCGCGGTCAATGTCCGTTGAGAAAGCATGCTGGTTCTTCCCGGGTTTTTCGTACAGGTCGCTTTTTGCCAGTATGGCATCTACATTGAGTCCTATTCCATCAAAGAAGGTTGAAGCCAGCTTTACAGGATCCTGTTTCTCATAATAACTGTCAAAATCAACAGGGTAGATCTGAGGGCCTTCCTGGAAATACCTGTTCTGGTAATGCCATGGACGAAGTTCAGACACCTTTATCTTATAACGTTTTGCATAATAATTATCAATATCGCCTTTAAGCTGTGCAAAATTATCCCTTGTGAGATTATCCAGTTCGTCAAATATAGCCGTAACTTCCTCAGGATCCTGTCCTGAAAGCTTCAGACTCATCTCATGGAAGTTGCTGAAACCCAGCTTTGTGGCAATCAGGTTACGTTGCTTCACAAGTTTTATGATATCCCCGGCTACCAAAGGGCCTATCAGCTTATGTCCTTCCCATGCAGTCTGAAGTTCGCTGCTAATCACCGAGTTTCTTAATATATCCTCTATCTGGTTGTCAGACAGCTCTTTCCCATTGATATTTGCCCTGAAATTTGAATATTTCTTATTGATTTCGGTTTCCATTTTTAGCCGTTCCGCAATAAGTGCCGTGTCGACCTGTCCGGCAAGGTAAGCGTCATAAAGAAGGACCAGCTGGCGGGCCAGCAGTGGATCCTGTATTACACCTGATTCCTTGATTGTTTTTAATTCCGAGAAGGCTTTGGCATCAGTATAGAACTTCGCCAGTTCAAAAGAGGCTTTTTCGCTCGATGCCCAGTCGGCATCTGTTCCCGTGATGTTCGCGTTCCATGATGTCAGTGCTGCTTCCCGGGAAAGAGGAATTGCTTTAGCTTCATAGTATGAGATGAATTTCTTCATCCTTTTTTCCATAATTTCCTGCTTCGAAGCGCAGGAGCAGAACAATGAAATTATCAAAGCTGATGTAATGATGGCAGATAGTTTTTTCATGATTTTTTATTTACGAGCCACTAAAGGTAATAAAATGACAACTTTTATCAGTACTGTTTACTGAAAACTTTTAAATTTGATAATCAGGATAATTCGTACCTGGTGTAAATTACTTACGCACACAACAGATACTTCCAAATACTTAAGATCATGAAAAAGGCACTATTCATATTATTGATATCCAGCGTTCTGGTGTCATGCAAAATGCAGCAGCTTTATCTGAATGTTCTTGAACCGGCCCCGGTGACACTTTCCCGGGAAATCAGGAAGGTAGGGGTAATAAACCGCAGCGTACCTACAGACGAAACCAGGATCCTTGATGTGGTTGATAAAGCCTTAAGCCTCGAAGGAGTGAACCTTGATAAAGACGGTGCAGAGCAGGCAATCAATGGGCTGTCAGGCGAGTTAATGAATAACAGCAGGTTTGATGTGGTAAAATCCCTGACTAATATTGATTTCAGGACTCCCAGCCTGATGGGTATCTTTCCGGTTCCTCTTTCCTGGGATATTGTGGATAAAGTATGCAGGGAGAAGGGTACCGATGCTCTTTTTGCACTGGAATATTACGACACTGACACAAAATTAAGATACTCCACGCGCGATGAAGGTGACAAAGAAGTGCTTGGTATAAAAATACCCCGGATAGTGCACCAGGCTGATATGGAAACGATCGTTAAAACCGGATGGAGGATATATGACCCGGCAAGACGGATAATAGCGGATGAGTATCATCACTTACAGTCTGTCGTTTTTTCAGGGACCGGTATTACTCCCCTTGTAGCATTGGCCGGACTTATTGGAAGAAAAGATGCTATTATCGAGGTTAGTAACAAGGCAGGTCATGGCTATGCCCTGCGGCTGATACCCTACGAGCTGCGTGTCATGCGTGATTATTTTGTAAAGGGGACCGATAACTTCAAGATTGCAAAGCGGAAGGCCCAGGTCGGTAAATGGAACGAAGCAGGTGAACTCTGGGAACAGGAAACGACAAATCCGAAAAGAAAAATTGCCGGGAGGGCAACATATAATATGGCTATAATCAACGAGATAAATGGTAATCCCGGTACTTCCCTGCAGTGGGCACAGAAAGCATGGGAATACTATAGGATAAGACAAGCCCTGAAATATGTAAGGATACTTGAAAACCGGATGGTAAAGACTGATATTCTTAATGAACAACAACAATAATAATATCTTACTCCATTAGTTAAAAAATGATAATTATTCAACCTAAACCGAATTTCATTCCGGAAATTTCCTAATTTCACGGTCAAATTTTTTTAAAAACAAACGACAATTAAATCATAAGAGCCCTGAATTCCGGAATATTCTGTCTGATCCGATTGTCCATAAAGAAAAATTCATTTAGCACTTTCCCCGGTGTAACTGAAAAATGTGTGTAAGTAATAAAGAGTGAAAAAATCTGGCTTAATTAAAATTGTTTTCCCTATCCTTTTTTTGACCGTAGGCAGCCTTAATCCGCTATTCTCTTCAAAACCTGTCCAGGATATTACCAAAGAAGATTATCTGATTCTGAATGGAAAATTGTGGAGAAATCCTTACCTGGGTATAAGAGGCCATGCATATTTCATGACCAGTGATTTCCTCAGGGGCGACATCACCTTTAACGGGAAAGTATTCCGGGACAAGACTTTCAAATATGATTTATATGCTGATGAAATTATACTCTGGGTAAATTCATCCACGATAATTGTCCTGAATAAGGAAATGGTAAATGAGTTTACCATAGATTATTTCAATATTAAATTTCGCGTGATAAACATGGGGGATGACAGCACCAGTATTCTCCGGGGATATGTAAATGAATATTATGAAGGTACTACGGCTCTTTATGTAAAATACAGTAAAGAGATTGAATTACTGGCTGTTGATAACAAATATGATCTTTTCTCTCAACGCCACAAAATTTATATAAGAAAAAACGATGAGATTATCCGGGTTTCAGGGAAGAGAGCGTTGTATAAGCTCCTTGCTGATAAAAAAGCCGGGCTGAAGGATTTTGTTAAGAAGAACAGGCTCATTGTTACAAAAACTGTACCCCAGAGCTTTATCCCCCTGTTACAATATTATGATGGTCTTATTCAATGAGGCTGAAGCAGCATGAAAGTAAAATATCTGATATTTGGTTTACTGGTCATGGCAATTTCTCCTTTGGCACATGCTCAGGAGGGATACCTGGTTAACTGGAATTATAAAGGCCTCAGTTTTACTGAGTTTGTTGCCAGGTGTGAGGAGAACTTTCCTGTCAGATTTTTTTATAATGAAGAGTGGATCAGTGATTTAAAGCTTGGTGATTATGAAGGGGTGCTTACTCTGACTGATATTCTTGACAGTCTTTTCCTTGGGAAATCAATGTATTATTATGCTGATGATTCACAGAATATCGTTATAACAAAAGGCTTCGCAATTAAGAAATCTGAAAAAGCAGTTGCTGAGAAGGAAAAATATATTCCCGGAAATGATTATACAGGAACAGCTGAAGAGAATAAGACAGTCGGTAACCTGGTGGTTGATATCGGAAATCCTTCTGACAGAAATAAACCGGGGAATATTGTTATCTCAGGTTATATTACAAATACCGATACACATGAAGCCATTGCAGGAGCGACCATCTTTATTCCCAGGCTATCTGCAGGGACCATTTCTAATGAATATGGCTTCTATAATCTGACAGTTCCCAGGGGAAGCTATTCCTTGCGTTACTCTTTTATCGGCATGAAAGAAAAGGTGGTTGATATTAATCTTTACGGGGCAGGTGAGCTTAATATTGAAATGAGGAGCACCCTCGTCCCGCTGAAGGAAACAGTTATCTCTGCAGACAAAAATGTTACACTGCAGCGTTTTGAAGTAGGTGTTGAAAGGATCAATATCACATCATTCCGCCTCATGCCCACTGCTATGGGTGAATCAGATATCATTAAGAGCATACTTCTTATTCCTGGCGTTCAGTCGGTGGGAGAGGGATCCGCCGGATTTAATGTACGCGGGGGATCAGCAGATCAGAACCTGATACTTCTTTATGGTGCACCCGTATATAATTCATCACATTTCTTCGGATTCTTCTCAGCAGTCAATTCTGATATTATCAAGGATGTCACTCTTTTCAAGGGAGGTATCCCAAGCAGGTATGGAGGGAGGTTATCATCCGTGCTCGATATCGTACCGAGAGAGGGAAACAAAAGAGAATTCATGGGAAATGCAGGTATCAGCCCTATAACGACCCATGTTGTAGTTGAAGGTCCTATAAAAAAAGATACTATTTCATACATCCTGGCAGCCAGGACAACCTATTCTAACTGGATCTTCGGACTGATTGAGAATCCCGCATTAAGAAACAGCATGGCATCGTTTTATGATATTAATGCCCGGGTAGCATATGATATAGACAAAAAAAACAAGGTTGATCTTTCAGCGTACCATAGTCACGACGCATTCAAGTTCAATTCGGATACTCTCTATAAGTATGAAAATAATATTGTCACTCTTCGTTGGCGTCATTTTTTCAGCAGCAGGTTCTTTTCAGGGCTGAGCCTGAACAACAGTTCCTATAAATATGATATTTCGAGTGAAAGGGTGCCCCAGGAAGCATTTTTATTATCACATAAAATAAACAGTACCAGCCTGAAGGCAGATTTTAACTGGTATCCCGGTAGCAGGAATGAAATAAACTTCGGAACTGATCTTAACAGGTATGAAGTGTTGCCGGGAAGCTTTATTCCTCTGGGCGACTCCTCAATTGTCCAGGCTAATATTATTGAACGGCAAAGAGCTCTTGAACCAGCTTTGTATATCGAAGATAAATTTATTGTAACCGATTACCTGTCGGTAAATGCAGGATTGAGACTATCATCCTACTTTGCATTTGGTCCCCAGACAATACTGTTGTACGATCCGGCCTATACTAAAAGTGGCTCTTCAGTTATTGATACATTAAATTATGGTAAACTGGATAATTATAAGACTTATGCAGGGCCTGAATTCAGGTTGTCGGCTAATTTAAGGCTTAATGACAACAGCTCATTCAAGGTAAATTATAACCGTACAAGCCAGTACCTCCATCTGCTGTCAAACACTATCTCAATTTCGCCGAGCGATGCATGGAAGCTGAGCGATTATAACCTGAAGCCGCAGGTCGGTGATCAGTTCGCAGCCGGTTATTACAGGATGCTTAATAAGAATAAGATAGAGGCTTCTGCTGAGATATATTTTAAGGAAATAAAAAATCTGGTTGACTTCAAAGGCGGCACGGACCTTGTTATGAATACTAATATTGAAAGAGACCTGGTAGTTGTCGAGGGGAAAGCATATGGTGTTGAGTTCCTGTTAAAGAAGCCGGAAGGACGTTTACGCTGGAGTGTAGGGTATACTTTTTCAAGGACCCTGATAAGAAGCACAAGCAGCTTTAATGAAGAAAAGATAAATGGAGGGAAATGGTTCCCTGCTAATTATGACAAGCCACACGATCTGATCATGACGCTTAATTACCTGTATTCACGGCGTATCAGCTTTTCTGCTAATTATACCTACAGTTCCGGACGTCCTGTAACCTATCCTGTTGCTTCATATAAGATCGGTGATATTGTACTGACGCATTATTCCGAAAGGAATGAATACAGATTACCATATTATTCAAGGCTTGATCTTTCCCTGAAGCTGAGCGGAAACCTGAAATCCAAAAAAATAGCTCATCCGCACTGGATTTTCTCTCTTTACAATGCCCTGGGGCGGGAGAATGTTTATTCGGTCTATTTCAAAAATGAAAAGAATATTATTAAAGGATATATGTTATCTGTTTTTGGCAGACCGATTCCTTCAGTCTCATTTAACTTTGATTTTTAATTATTCATGAAATACAAATACCTGATTATATTAATCATTGCTCTTTCAACAGTTATCGGATGCATAACGGAGTTTATTCCCCAGACTGATGAAGCTACAAACCTCCTGGTGGTCGAAGGAGTAATAACAGATCAATACCGCACCAATAAGATCAACATATCGAGATCTTTGCCTCTTGGCAAAATAGTTACCCCAAAACCACTGAAAGGATGCTATGTGACAATTACTGATGAATACAATAATCAGTATACTCTGAAAGAATACCCTGTCGGAACTTATAGTACAGATTCCACAAAATTTTGCGGACATGCAGGCGGCAAATATTTTTTAAAGATTGTTACGGGCAACCTGACATATGTCTCATCGACCACGGAGATGCTTCCTGTCCCTCCTGTTGACTCACTCTTCTATGAAAAGGTTTTAATATCAGGACCTGATGAACATGGCTATTTGGAGGAAGGATGCAAAATATATCTTAATACTTACGATCCGGAGCATAAGTGCCTGTTTTACAGGTGGGAATTCACAGAAACATGGGAATTCCGGCTTCCGTACGCTGTTCCGAACTACAGGTGCTGGATCACAAAACCCTCTGAACAGATCTATATTAAGAACACAAGCATTTATGACCAGGCACGTGTAACAAACTACCCTCTGCTTTTTATTTCAAATGCAACCGACAGGCTGAAGGTAGTATACAGTATCCTTGTCAAACAGTATTCATTGAGCCAGGATGAATATAATTACTGGGAGAAGCTTAAGAATGTTTCACAAAATGTCGGAGGCTTGTATGATATGACTCCAATGACCATTTCAAGCAATATCAAATGCATGAATAATCCTGATGAGATTATTCTTGGATATTTCAGTGTATCGGCAGTATCCCAGAAAAGGCTTTTTATAAAGGAGAGATTCCAGGGCATCCCGAACTTCTATTATTCATGTCCGGGTGATACTGTTTATGGCGGGCCAAATGTGCCAATTGAGGGCCTTGGTTCATATGTATGGGTCATAATAGATCAGTCATTTTCTTTAATTAATCCTTTCAGGGTTATTACTTTCAGCAAAGAGTGTGCTGATTGTACTACAAGGGGCACTACAACAAAACCTTCTTACTGGATTGAATGAAATTGAATTAAAATACAATTAATGATAAAATATTTCAAACCGGCTGTTTCCATTCTGTTTCTTTCTGTCTTATTCACAGATGCTCCGGTTATTGCACAGGGCAGAATCAAAGAAGATATTCAGACACGGTTTAAAGAATATTGTACTGAAGTTCCATACGAAGAGATATTTATTCATACCGACAGAGATGTTTATGTCGCCGGAGAAGAGATGTGGTTTAATTCATATCTATTCGACAGGCAGACCGGGAAACCATCCTCACGAAGCAAGGTGGCATATTTTGAGCTGCTGAATCCTGATAATGTTTCTGTTGTTCAGAAACGTCTTTTGATAAGAGATGGGATCTGCCCGGGAAACGCTCATCTTCCTGATACGCTCTCCAGCGGCACATATACCTGCAGGATCTATACAAACTGGATGAAGAATTTCCTCCCTGAAAACGCTTTCATGAAGAATATAATTATTGTCAATCCCTTCAGAAATAACGGTTTCAAAAGAAAGATAATCTACGAAGAACAACTCCCGGCAAAATTAAATATCAGGTTCTTCCCGGAGGGAGGAACGCTAGTAAATGGAGTTCCAGGAAAGATAGCTGTCAAAGCATCAGATGAATATCAGAGAGGAGTGGCTCTTAACGGTGTTGTCAGAGACGGAAAGGGAGACTCGGTTACATCTTTTTCAACCAATGGATACGGATTAGCCTCATTTGATTTAACTCCGGTAGCCGGGAACAGCTATTATATTCTCTATGCCGGGAATATTACTTATCTTCCCCTGGCATCGGATGAAGGCTGTTCCTTAAAAGCTGACTATCTCGGGAAAGACCTGGTAACAATTACCTTATCAGAAACAGGGAGCTCATTTTCAACGGACAACCAGGATTATTCCCTTCTTATTCAGGCGCATGGAAATATAAACTATTCTGAAAGTTTCAGAATACCCGGCACCGTCAAAACTATCATTATTTCCAGATCAGGGCTTTCCCCCGGGATCAATCATATAACATTATTTAATCAGAACCGGAAACCCGTATGTGAGCGACTTATTTTCATCAGCCCGACAAATAGTGCTGATGGACTTGATCTTAAATTGTCTGACCGGTACCAGAGAAGAGAGAAAGTGACGATGGATCTTGATATGGGACAAACCGGCGAAGAATCCATGTCAAAATATGATCTTAGCATTTCAGTAATCCCCGTGTCGTCTGAACTGAATTATCCTGAAATGGACGATTATATGGTTTTCGGGACAGAGTTTGGCTATTTGCCATGGAATGAACCGGATAAGGTCAGTGAAAAGGATTATGATAATTTTCTGATAAGCGCGAAGAGCCGGTGGATCTCATGGGATAAAATCTTCTCAGAAAATAAAGCTCCCCTGGGATTCAGGATGGAAGTAGATGTGCATCTCCTGTCGGGATTATTAAACTACAGAGATATGCCTGTTTCAGATAAGGAAAAGGTACTCACCCTTTCAATACCGGGAAAGGTAGCTTTATTTTATTATGCAAAGACAAACAGCAGCGGGCATTTTGATTTCATGCTGCCTGTTGATCAGATGCAGAGAAATATCATAATCCAGCCCGGACCTGAAGAGAATAATATATCTGTTGAGATTCAATCCCCATATTCATGGATTACACCTGCATCTTATAACTATAAAGATACTTTGACAACCGCTATGGCTGCCGTGTTTTCTGATCTGGGCGCCCGCTACCAGGTAAACAGAATTTTTGAAACATCTGTAAAACAGGAGGTTCGTCCGGATCAGCCGGATACTCAGCCGGGAAAACGTTTTTATGGCAAGCCGGAGATAGAAATTATCATGGATGATTACATCAAACTTCCTGTAATGCAGGAGATCTTTTTTGAGCTCACCCCGGGTGTACGGTTAAGGGAAAGAAAATCGGGTTATGAAATGAGGATATATAATCCCTTATCAGGAAATTATTATGATGAATCTCCAACAGTGCTGATAGATGGCGTCATAATAAATGAACTGACAACTCTGGCTAACCTTGATCCGGAGCTTGTTGAAAAGATTGACGTGGTTAAAACTCCTTATCTTACGGGCGAATTTATGCACAGTGGGATAGTCCATGTTATAACAAGATTAGGGAAATTCAATAATCTGACCTTGCCTGATTATGCCGTTAAAATACCGTACAGGATCACTGAACCTGTACCACTGTTCACTTCTCCTGACTATTCAGATCCGGAGAAGAAACAGAGCAGTAAACCTGATTTCAGAAACACTCTTTACTGGAATCCTTCCGTTAAATCCGATAAAGAAGGTAACATATCCGTTGAATTCTGGACATCTGACCTTGCCGGTGATTATATTATTGATCTTCAGGGAATCACAATGGACGGGAAGCCGGTTTCCTTTAAAAAAGTCATTACAATCTATTGAAATGCATAAGGACCAGACAAAAACAGGAAGCTAATACTATTACTCAGGTTATGATGAAGTATTTCATCTGGCAGTTAAAGAAAATCAGATTTTAATTTCTTCCCTGTAGGGAATTGATGCCTGTGCCCCCAGGCGGGTAACACAAATACCTGCAGCCCTGTTTGCAAAAGATACGGCTTCTTCCAGTTTATTACCTTCAGCAAGAGCCACTGCCAGTGCACCATTGAAAACATCCCCTGCACCCGTAGTATCCACAGCTGTTACACTGATTCCGGGCATTATCCCGCTAAAATTATCGGTTTTTACATATGCACCTTTTTCTCCCAGAGTGATTATAACATTTTTTACACCTTTCTTTTTGAGCACTGTTGCAGCGGTTTCAGCAGAGAGATCATTGGTGATTTTTATACCTGTAATTATTTCCGCTTCAGTCTGGTCAGGTGTGATCAGATACAGGTGCTTCAGAAGGTAGTCGTGCAATTTTTGTGCAGGGGCCGGATTAAGGATCACTTTTATTCCATTTTCGGCTGCCGTCAGAGCAGCATATTCCACCGTCATAATCGGAATCTCAAGCTGAAGAAGCAAAATCTCATATTTCCCCGAAGAAAAATGATTTCCGGGAATATCTTCAGGCAGCAGTTTCCCGTTAGATCCGGGGGCAACCACAATGTTATTCTCGCCAAGTGAATTAACAGTGATCAGGGCGACACCTGAAGGAGATTCTTCATCTGTAACTATATTCCGTGTGTCAATACCTTCCTTCTTCAAAACTCCAATAGTCTGATTGCCAAATAAATCATTCCCTATTTTAGTAACAAGAGTGACCTTCCCTCCAAGCCGGGCCGCAGCCACTGCCTGGTTGGCTCCCTTACCGCCGGGATTCATGAAAAATGTACCGCCGAGAACTGTTTCCCCGGGTCCGGGAAGCTTATCAGTCTTAATAACCATATCAGTATTCGAACTGCCAATAACCAGGATCTTTTTCATATATCAAATAATTAAGCATTTATGAGGATCACGTATTTGTTTCTAATATAATGCATTTTTTACTTAATTAAAAAGACAATGGTCCTGAAAAATAAGTCAGAGGTTAAAATTGAGGAGGATAATGGGGAAGGTATTATCGTTATTTTCAATGGTCGGTATAGCAGAACGGAGGATTGGCTTCCGGCCTTGCTTTGCAGATGGGCAAGATAGCAACTGTCGGCCTTGCGCCTGCCATTTTTGGTCCTCTCATGAATGTCACAGGTTCTGTACTGGCTAACTGGTGGCGCGGAAGACCCACAGGGGATGAGGAAATGAAGTAATTTGTTACCCGCCTGCCCCGGAATGATCTGGGCAACTCGGTCATAATGGAGCTTAAAAAACATAATGTAGGTACAGATCATATCATCCTGGGTGGTGATAGGCTTGGGATCTATTTTCTTGAGGCTCTGTTGAGATACAGATATCTGATTGATTAAAAATCTATC